>JAENXG010000135.1 GCA_016649675.1 Methyloceanibacter sp. | reverse complement strand
CCTGGAACCAACCGATGATCTTGCCTCCGGCCAGATCGTGCGCCACTTGGGCCAGGACCTCGCGCTCGCTCATCCGCTGATATGCCAATCCGGCCTGTTGCAACGCGTTGGTGATTTCGGCATCGCTGTACGCCTGGCCGTGGGAGCGCCAAAGATTGACGGAAAGGACGCCGTTGGCGGCAAGGATGCTCCTGCTTTGTATTTCGGCTCGACCAAGATGAACAACAACGCTGCCGTGGTCGACAAGGTCGCGAAGGAAGGCGGGGAAGGCATGGCGGCGACGCTATTCGTGAAGGGCGGAGACGAATATATCCGCATCGCAACGACCTTGCCGAAGGCGATTGGAACCGTTCTGACCGGCCCGGCCCTCGACTCGATCAAAGCGGGCAAACCATACTACGGCGAGGCACCGGTTCTCGGCACACCATACATCACCGGCTATGAGCCGATCAAAGACGCATCGGGTGCAATCATCGGCATTTACTTCGTCGGTTACAAGAAATGATGCCACTGACTTAGATGAGAGCTTGAGGAGCGCGCGGCAGATTGCTGCTCTGCCGCGCGACCTCCTGAGACTGAACAAGCCGCGTGGTGATATTGCAGCTGCGAATGTCTTCTCCTGGCACGAAGCGGACAAACTCGCTGGGCCGTCATAACGTCAGCTTCTGACCCGTAGCAGACACTTTTGCGCGGGCTTCATGCTCACGTCTGGAAGCTGGCGATGTCCCAATGTCGGCTTGTGAACCCTGGGTATTCCCACCAAAGTCACACGTTCACCTAACGGAATATTAGGCCGCCGAGCTGCGTTGGGTTTCCTGGGACTCTCGCCTGCTCTTGCAGTCTTGGCGGGCCATGAGAATCGCTCCATCCAGAGGGTCACTTTGCGGCGCGGATAGAATGCTGCGCAGCCGGGAAGGCAACCAGGGCCTCAACGGCTCGGCGAGTCCGCCGATCAGACTGATCGCGGAAGCACCTCCAGCTATGAGTCTGTCAATGATGCATACCGCAGCATCTGCCGCCTCTTGCACCAGCTCGACGCCCATCGGGTCCTTGCGGGATGCATATTCGAAGACAAGCGGTGCCAATTCGGCGTACTGAGCCGGCGTCGCGCTTGCTGCAAACGAAACGATTCTGGATGGGTCGCGTCGGTAACGGTCGAGAATGAGATCGGAAAGCTTTGTTCGCTGGGCTCGTCCGTCGAAGGTCCAGAGAGTCCGGCGCAGCGCTTCTCGACCCATCCTCTGACCGCCGGCCTCGTCAGAGATTTCGGCACCCCACCCAGCGACATCGATGCGGCGGCCGTCGACGATGGCTAGTCCACTCGACCCAGTACCAAGTATCACAATCCCGCCATTGCCGCCCTGATGAGCACCAAGCCAGGCGATATAGGCATCGGTCGCGACCACCGTCGATGCGAAGGAGCTCAGGCCTGCGCGCAACTGCTCGCATGGGCTCTTCAAGCCCGCGCCTGCTAAGCCCAACCCCGCGTGAACGCTGTGAAGAATGCGCTCGTCGAGACCCGCAGCCCGTACGGCTGCCCTGCTTGCGGCTCGAACGGACTCTTTGGCCAGATCTAAATCAAGGTGGATATTGGCTGGGCCGCTACAGCCTTCGCCTAGTAAATTGCCTTCCATATCGCGGAGGCGGGCCCGGCAAGACGAGCCGCCCCCATCTATTCCGATGAAGAACTCAGTCATCGATTGGTGGTTGAAGGATCACAGCAGGGAACCTGCATGCGGTTACCAGGCCTGATTCTAAATGTCGAGCCCTAAGGAACCACGAATGACAGTGAATCCGGCTTGGGGCAGCAATCTGAGGTCTTTTTGACCCAATTTGGGGTCGCGTTTGGGCTTTGGTTGCACGGGCGAAACGCGTCAGTGGCGACTACATTGCTGCTGTTTCCTTCCCCGCAACCCACGTTTCCAGCACGTCGAAAGTGCCAGCATCCAGTGCGACAACATCGGCGCGATATCCCGGGCGCAGGCCGCCCAGAAGATGCCCAAGCCCGATAAATTCTGCGGGATTTCGGGAAGCGAAGCGGAGGGCATCGTCAAGCGGGACCTGGAGCATGTGCACGCAATTGCGGACCGCCGCGGCCATGTCGAGTGCCGAGCCAGCCAAGGTACCGTCGGACCTCGAGCAACGCCCCCCAGTGATCTGAATTTCCGAGCCGTAGAGATCAAATTTTGACTGGCGACCGCCAACGGGCGGCATCGCATCCGTTACAAGAATTGGCTGGCCTAGGCCGCGCAGTGCCAGGCGAAACATTGCAGGATTCACGTGGAATCCGTCGACGATCATCCCGAACCAAGCGTTGGGCGACTCTAGAGCTGCGGCTATAGGGCCGGGCTCCCGGCTGGCCAGAGGCCTCATGGCATTGAAGAGATGTGTAAAGCCGCTAAGCCCTTCGGCCATCGCTGCAAGAGTCTCGTCATATGTTGCCATCGAATGGCCGAGCGAAACTCGAACACCAGACTGGGCGAGCTGGGCAATAAAGCCGTTAGGTACGCGCTCGGGAGCCAGAGTCATGAGCAGGGCGCCTTTACGGGGGCCGCAAAGCATCTCGAGGTCGGCAGGGCCCGGTTGCCGCATCAGACTTGCGTCGTGCACGCCCGCTTTTTCCGACGACAGAAAGGGGCCCTCGAGATGAATGCCGAGGATGCCCGGCTCGCTTTCCGCCAAAGATTCGGCTGCAGCGAAGGCAACCATCATCTTTTCAGAAGTATCGGTAATCAAGGTTGGAAGGAGCGCGGTCGTTCCGAATTTGCGGTGGGCCGCGGCGATCGCGCGGATGGCTTCTGGCGTCGGCGAGTTATTGAATAAGACATCTCCCCCACCGTTGACTTGTAGATCGATGAATCCCGGGGTGAGCCAAACCTCCGAGGGCAGATGACGAACCTCAAGACCTAATGGTAGCTTCGACCGCGGAACCACGCCGACGATAAGCGAGTCTTCAACCACGACGGCTGCATCTTTGTGCCTCGTCCAGCCGTCA
Source organism: Methyloceanibacter sp. (assembly GCA_016649675.1). Classification (GTDB taxonomy): domain Bacteria; phylum Pseudomonadota; class Alphaproteobacteria; order Rhizobiales; family Methyloligellaceae; genus Methyloceanibacter. The sequence continues at coordinate 3,640 of JAENXG010000135.1, read as the reverse complement.
AATACATTGCCGGCGGCGATAGCATGGCGCTTCGGTTCGTTCATCGGGTTCGAGTGATCTTCCGCAAATGCCTCGGCTGATCGACGTCAATGCCGCGGTGCTGGGCGAGGCGAATTGCCAATGCGTATAAGCTCTGTATCAAGTACACGGCGTCGGTGTCGGGATGGTCTGGGGCAAGTACGGGCAGTTGGCCGCTCACCCCGCCGCTATTTGCCGTGATGAGTACCGACGCGCGCTTGCGCCGAAGATCGACTGCAAGCTCTGCCAAGTTGGACGCAGCTGCATCCGTCGGCATGAAAATGAGAACTGGATAGCCACTCGAAACTAAAGCGATCGGCCCGTGCTGGAATTCGGCGCCGCTGAAAGCTTCAGCATGAATGTTGCAGACCTCCTTCAGCTTCAAGGCGGCTTCCTGCGCGATGGCAAATGTCGGTCCACGGCCCAATGTGACGAGGCTCTGTGCCGCGGAGAACGCGCTCAGAGCCTGAGTCCAATCCAGCTCAGCAGCCGAGGCCAACCGATCAGGCAGGCGATCGAGAGCCGCCGTTATCTCGGAGTCATTGGTCCAAGTTGCAACGAAGTTCAGCAAAGCGGCGACGGAGGAGACGAACGTCTTGGTTGCGGCGACGCTCAACTCCGCTCCGGCCTCCATGGGCAAGACGATGTCGCAAGCTGACGCGAGAGGACTATTCGTGTCGTTGACCAGAGCCACGGTGATGGCGCCAGAACTCTTCGCCCGGGACGCGGATTCAATGAGATCTTCACTGCGACCGGATTGGGAGATCGCGAGGAAGAGCTGACCTTCGAGCATTAAGCCCCTTCGGTAAACTGACACGATGCTTGGGGCGGCGTCGGCTACCGGAATTCCGAGATGTCGCTCGATCAGGTATTTTCCAAAGGTCGCAGCGTTGGCTGAGCTGCCGCGAGCGCAAGTAACCACCACTCGCGGCGGCGAGTTTCTTAGCAAGGCGGCAAGCTTGGTGAGGGGACGGGCGAGCGTCTCCGATTGGCGGCGGACGGCGTCAGGTGCTTCGCGAAGCTCGGTTGCCATCAGCAGGCCGCTTTTGCTTCTCGGTGAACTCACAGTAAGGATGCCTCCTGACACTCGTTCGGCACACTTGCTCCGGCCAAGGCCTCGTGCAATTCCTCAGCGATCGCATGACTGCAGCGAACGTGCCGCCGGGTCTGGTTAACGCACCATCTGAGTGCTCTAGTGTTCACATGAAGACCGAAGAATCCAGCCCCCGCTACTCCAGCATAGATCGTTGGGAACCGGCGGATGTCTTGGAATCTCTGATTGAAGGACAATTTTCTGCCGTAGCAGCCGTACGGGCCGCTCTCCCCGCCATCCGATCCGCCGCGGTTGCCATGGAGGCGAGGTTGCGAGAGCGAGGTCGGCTCGTTTACGCGGGCGCCGGCACATCGGGACGCCTCGCGGTGCAGGATGGGGCCGAACTCACGCCCACCTTTGGATGGCCTAACGACCGGCTGTTGTTGCTGATCGCGGGAGGACGAGACGCACTGCTGCAGTCCGTGGAAGGAGCTGAGGACGACATAGCCAATGCGCGGCAACTCATCGGTCAACACGGCATTAACGCTGACGATGTTCTCGTGGCGGTGGCCGCCAGTGGGACAACGCCCTTCACACTGGCGTGTTTACGTGAATCGCGAACGCGAGGTGCATTGACCGTCGGGATTGCAAACAATCGGGGTACTCCGATCTTGGAGGAGTCCCACTACCCAATTTTTCTCGACACTGGTCCAGAGCCGATAGCGGGCTCCACACGGTTGAAGGCAGGCACGGCACAGAAGATTACACTCAACGGCCTATCGACCCTACTCATGATCCTGCTTGGGAGAGTGTATCGCGGTCTAATGGTTGACGTCCGAGCCTCGAATGAGAAGCTCGTGCGTCGAAGCGAGGATATGTTGGTCCAGTTGACCGGGTGCAGTCAGGGTGACGCGCGAAATGCGCTCAATTCCGCGAGCGGCAGCGTAAAGCTTGCCGTTTTGTTGCTCCATGGCTGCGATCTCAAGCTAGCCGAGGATTTGCTGGATCGCGCCAAAGGCCATCTTTGCAAAGCTTTGGATCTCATCGACTCCCCGGATTAAGGTGCTAGCTGATCACAAGGTGCCTTCGCCCTCGGGGCGGGAGGGACCTCTCCACTGGCTTCGGACGTTAGAACGAGCAGCCGGGCCCACGCCGAGCCCCATACGTAAAAGGGCAGGACGACGATAATAGACCACCGACCGGCGCCCGGTGGCGAGGGAAGGAAATCCATGGACCGCATCCGCATTGTCGGCGGCCAGCGCTTGAACGGCACCATTCCGATCAGTGGCGCCAAGAACGCTGCGCTGCCTTTGATGATTGCCAGCCTTCTCACCCGCGAGACCCTGACGCTGAACAACGTCCCCCGTGTTGCCGACGTGAATCTGCTCTCCCGCATCCTCGGCAATCACGGGGTCGACGTGACCATCGCCGGCAAGAAGTCGGGCCAGCGCACGAGCGACGGCCAGACCTTCAGGCTGACCGCGACCGAGATCGTCGACACGACCGCGCCCTACGAGATGGTGGCGCGCATGCGCGCGAGCTTCTGGGTGCTCGCGCCGCTCGTCGCGCGCTGCGGCAGGGCCAAGGTCTCGCTGCCCGGCGGGTGCGCCATCGGCACGCGCCCCGTCGATCTGCATCTGACCACGCTTGAGGCGCTCGGCGCCGAAATCGAGCTGGAAGGCGGCTACGTGATCGCCAAGGCTCCAAGGGGGCTCACCGGCAACCGCGTCGAGCTCTCCAAGGTCTCGGTGGGCGCGACCCATAACGCTTTGATGGCGGCGGTGCTCGCGCGAGGCGAGACGCTGATCGAGAACGCGGCGCGCGAGCCTGAGGTCGTCGATCTCGGCAATTGCCTGATAAGGATGGGGGCGCGGATCGAGGGCCTCGGCACACCGACGCTGTGGATTCAGGGACGGGAGACGCTGCATAGCGCCGAGCATACCGTCCTACCCGATCGTATCGAGACGGGGACCTATGCCATGGCCGCTGCCATGACCGGCGGAGATGTGATGCTCGATGGCGCCCGTGCCAACCTCCTGCAGGAGGCGTTGCAGATCTTGCGCTCGAGCGGAATCGAGGTCGAGGAGCGGCCGACCGGCATTCGCGTGGCGCGGAACGGCCGGGGCCTCCAGCCGGTCACCGTGGAGACCCGGCCCTTCCCCGGCTTCCCCACGGATTTGCAGGCCCAGCTCATCGCCCTGATGTGCATGGCGAGCGGCACCTCGACGGTGCGCGAGACCATCTTCGAGAACCGCTTCATGCATGTGCAGGAGCTGGCGCGACTGGGCGCCCGCATCGAGCTCAAGGGCGATACCGCGCTCGTGACAGGAGTAAGCGGCTTGCGCGGCGCTCAGGTCATGGCGACGGATCTGCGCGCCTCGGTGTCGCTGATCATCGCGGGGCTAGCGGCCCAGGGGGAGACCGTCATCGGCAGGGTCTATCATCTCGACCGCGGCTTCGAGCGCATCGAGGATAAGCTCCGCCAATGCGGGGCCCATATCGAGCGGCTGACGAGCTGAGCCATCAGATGCCAATTCTCGTGATCAGACGGTAAGTCTGCTTTTGGCACTTAGCGGTCGTTCACGTATG
>JAENXG010000236.1 GCA_016649675.1 Methyloceanibacter sp. | reverse complement strand
TCCCGCGAGCCACAAATGCTCGATGATGCACAGCCAGCCCGCCGCGCCGATGAAGATGATGGGCAAGTACGCCACGAAGGCCGAGGCCGAGAAGGCCATGGCCTCGATGAAAGAGTGCACAGCCGGCTAGTTGCACCTTGCTAGACCCAAAATGGCCCGGCCCTCTCGGCCGGGTTTTTGTTTGGGGGGTTGTCCGCAAGAAGAGGAACTTCAAGGAGAAGACGGCGCTCGCCGGAAGCAGCCTCTAATGCGCACGGCCCCATCCCGGGCGAGGAACCATTGGCGCGACGGCCCGGTTATGCGAGGCTGAACGAAACCGACTGCAGGAGAAGCGCATGGCGAAGGTCACCTACAGAATCGTGAAGCATGAGGATGGCTGGGCCTACAAGGCCGGCGACGTGTTCTCCGAGACCTTCGCGAGCCACGATGCCGCTCTTGCCGCAGCCAAGCGGGCGGCCGGCGAGCAGAAGGTACCGGGCGAGACGGTCGGCATCGAATATGAGACGGCAGACGGCGTCTGGCACGAGGAGCTCGACCCCGGCAGCGACCGGCCCGAGACCGAAGTCGAGGACGACGAGTAGCTTGCGCCGTCCGGCATTTTCCGTCGCCGTCTTCGCTGCGCTCTACTCCCTGTTCGCCGATCTGGTGCGGACACCATGACCGCCGCCCATCCAGTCCCATTGCAGAAAGGCTACGCGGCGGGGCCGGGCGACCGGCGGCTCCGCGCCAGCGTCTTGTTCGCCGTCGCCGCTCAGAGTCTCTTCCTCGTCTTCCTCACCGTGTTTCTCGTCAATCACGCCAATCCGAAGGGCGACGGGATGGAGATGGTGGCTTCCGGCGCCGCCTTCATGTTCATCTTCCTGCCGCTCAGCCTGCCGGCGTTCCTTCTGGCAAAGGAAGGGCGGCATCTTGTCGTTGCCGCCTGTCTCGCCGGTCTTGCCGCCTTCGCCTATTTCGCCTTCTGGTTCGAGATTCTCGCCGAGCTCGGCATCCAGAAAGCGCCGTGGTCGTGAGCCTGTAGGGTGGGCAACGGCTCTTGCCGTTGCCCACGTGTCACCCTACGCGGCGTCGACGAGGACGATCTCGGTGTCCTCGAGCGCTTTGACCTTCAGCACCGTCTCGTCGGTTATGGCGGCCCCGTCGCGGGGCCCGATGCGGACGCCGTTGACCTCGACGCTGCCGAGCGCCGGGACGAGATAGCCGTGGCGCTCGGCCCCGAGCTTATATTCGGCGGTGTCGCCGGCTTTGAGCGTGGCGCCGAGAACGCGTGCCTCGGCCCGGATCGGAAGCGCCTCGGCGTCATCGGCGAAGCCGCTCGCCAGCGGGACGAAACGCCCCGACCGGTCGGACTTGGGGAACGGTTTGGCGCCCCAGGACGGCTCGCCGCCCTGCTTGCTCGGCTCGATCCAGATCTGGAAGAGCGTCGTGGCGACGGGTTCCCGATTGAATTCGGCGTGGCGGATGCCGGAGCCCGCGCTCATCACCTGGACGTCGCCGGCTTCGGTGCGGCCTTTATGCCCGAGACTGTCCTCGTGGGTGATGGCGCCCTGCCGCACATAGGTGATGATCTCCATGTCGGCGTGAGGGTGGGGCGGAAAGCCCGTGTTGGGGGCAATCTCGTCATCGTTCCACACCCGCAAGCTCCCGTGCCCGATGCGCTCGGGGTCGTAGTACCGGGCGAAGGAGAAGTGGTGCTTGGCTTTCAACCAGCCATGGTCGGCGCCGCCCAGGGCGGCGAAGGGTCTCCGCTCGATCATTGCCATGTCCTCCACTTGCAAACGAAACACTCAGGCGTTGAAACCGCCGTCGACATTCAACGTCGCGCCGGTGATATAGGCAGCGCTGGGGCTGGCGAGAAAGGCCACGGCCGCTGCGACCTCCTCGGGTTTGCCATAGCGGCCAAGCGCCGTCACCTTCTTCTGCATCGCGGCGAGCTCACCGTTGCCGGGGTTCATGTCGGTGTCGATGGGGCCCGGCTGGACGTTGTTGACGGTGATGCCCTTGGGACCGAGATCGCGCGCCCAACCGCGCGTGTAAGCCGCAACGGCGCCCTTGGTCGCCGAATAGTCGGCAGCGCCGGGGAAGGGCGTTTGCTCGCCGGCGACCGAGCCGATCGAGATGATCCGCCCGCCTTCGCCCATGAGGGGCGCCGCGGCGCGCACGGCAGCCGCCACGCCGCCGACATTGATGGCGAATTGCCGCTCGATCTCGGCGAGATTGTTGGCGCGGTCATGCACCTGCCCCATGACGATGACGCCGGCATTGTTGACGAGGATGTCGATACGGCCGAAGCGGGCGACCACGGACTTGACGAGAGCCTCAACCTCTTTGGGGTTGGCCTGGTCCGCCTTGAAGGCGGCCGCGCGGACGCCCTTCTGCTTGAGCTCCGTGACGACCGAATCGGCCTTGTCGGCGGAGGCCGCATAGCTGATGGCGACGTCGGCGCCGTCGTCGGCCAAGGCGCGAGCGATCGCGGCGCCGATACCGCGCGAGCCGCCGGTGACCAGAGCAACCTTACTTGCGAGTTCCTTTGACATGGGTCCATCTCCTGCGTTTGAGTTATTTAGTGTTCGCTACAGATATGGTTCTGGACCCGCCGCGTCAAGAGCATTATATAGCAATCACTACAGTGATAGGATACATACAGCTGTCATAAGCGGCAGGAACGTAAACCAGATGGCACGCGGCCGTCCCCGTAATTTCGATATGGATCAAGCGCTTGACCGCGCGCTCGACGTGTTCTGGCGCAAAGGTTATGAGGGCGCGACCCTGTGCGACCTCACCGAGGCGATGGGGATCAATCCGCCCAGCCTCTATGCCGCCTTCGGCAACAAGGAGGGCCTGTTCTGCAAGGCGCTCGACCGTTATGCGGAAGCCCGCGACGGCTTCGTGCGCGAGGCGCTCGGCGTAGCGAAGGCGCGCGATGGCGTTGCGGCCCTGCTGCGCGGCACGGCCCACCTCCTGACCGAGAAGGGCAGCCCTGCAGGCTGTCTCTTCGTCCAAGGGATCGCGGGGGCAGGCGAGCATGCCCAATGCATCAGGGACGAGTTGAACCGGCGGCGCGCAGCCGGCGAAAAGTCGATCCGCGAGCGTCTAAAGCGCGCACGGGCTGAAGGCGAGCTTCCCGCCGGCGCCGATTCGGCGTCCCTCGCCCGCTACTTCACGACGGTCATGGAAGGAATGGCGGTGCAGGCGGCGAGCGGGGCGAGCCGCAAGCAGCTCGAGGCGGTCGGCCAGACCGCGCTCCGCGCCTGGCCGGAGTAAATAGCGCCCTCACGCTAATCGCAGGGTTGAAGTTCACCTGGAACGGCTTCAACCTGCTCCCCCAGGTGTTATTCAACATGAAGTTCTATTGAGGGGGGTCGGCCGGCGATGGGAGCGCGACTGTTAGTGTTGGCTCTAGCGTGAGGCGAGGCGAAGCTTTGTCGCGTCCCCGACTCGCTCCATGGTGCACTTCATGAGGAACGCTCTGCTCCTTGGCTTTAGCGTGATGCTTGCCTCCAGTCCCGTCTTCGCCGGACCGGCCGTGGAGCAAGAAGGGCCGCTCGGCCCTTGCGTTCAAACGCCGGATGCCCCAAGCGGCAACGCGACGGCGGCTCAAGCCCAACAGCCCTGGGGGGTCGAAATCGCGACCGCCTTCTCGGAGCAGGAGGCGCTCGACGAATTTGCCCGCGTGAAGCAGGACCATGCCGACATTCTTGGCGGCTTCGATCCGATCGTAGTGGAGCAGTGCGATCTCCACATGGGCACCAAGCCCCAATACTCAGCCCGAATCGGCATGGCGAGCCGCGAGGATGCCGATAACCTCTGCGCCAAGCTCATCGCCAAAGGCGGCGCCTGCATCGTCCAGAAAAACTAGAGCCAGCGACTTTCTGGCCTCTGGCGCGATTTCTCACGCATGGACCTCTTCGCCGACATGTCCGAAAGTAGCGGCATGAGGACGGTCTCACCGATCGCGGCCCTTTCGGCCGGGCTCATCCTGCTTGCGCCTCCGTGCGAGGCGGGGGAGGCCATAGCCGTCGCCCGCGTCGACGCGGGCGTGACGGAAGCAGGCCTTGCCGCTGCGGGCCCTAAGCCTTTCGTCGACATCGTGTGTCCGATCATGCAACAGCAGGCCGAGGTGAGGGGCTTGCCGCCGATGCCCTTCGTGCGCCTGATCTGGCGGGAGAGCCGTTTCAATCCGCAAGCCGTGAGCCCCAAAGGGGCGCAAGGCATCGCCCAATTCATGCCTGGCACGGCGTCGGACCGC
>JAENXG010000428.1 GCA_016649675.1 Methyloceanibacter sp. | reverse complement strand
GGACAGTCATCCGAAGATCCAATATCCTGTCGCCTTGATGGCATCGGCCAAACCCGAAGCGCGCAAGTTTCTCGATTTCCTCGTGTCTCCCGAGGCGCGACCGGCCTTCGAGGCGCAAGGGTTCAGCGTCCTCTCCGGACAGAGCTGACGGAGCCTCCCGGACACTATTAGCTGCCGCTTCTTCCGTGGCGCCGCCACCTCTATTGGTGACGGCGCCGACGCTTAGCGTTTCAATCCGGAAAATCAGGCCTTGGCAGTCGATTTCTTGAACTTCGCCGCCTCCTCGGAGCCCTTGGTGGCGTCGCCCGCGGTGTAGGAGTGGGCGCCCACGCCGGCGAGCTTGCCTTTGTCCACGACCAGATATTCGTTGCGGATCGGCTTGCCGCCGAAATAGCTCTCGAGGATCTCGCGTGTGCCGGCGGCATAACGCGCCTGCGCCGAAAGCGAGCTCCCCGAGATATGCGGGGTCATGCCGTGATGCGGCATGGTGCGCCAGGGATGGTCCTTGGCCGGTGGCTGCGGGAACCAGACGTCGCCGGCATAGCCTGCAAGCTGTCCGCTCTCAAGCGCGCGCACGATGGCATCGCGGTCGCAGATCTTGCCGCGCGCGGTGTTCACGATGTAGCTGCCGCGCTTCATCATGCCGATCAGCTTGTCGTTGAACAGATGCTCGGTCTCGGGATGGAGCGGCGCGTTGATGGTGACCACGTCGCAGACCTTGACCAGCGACTCGACATTCGGATGAAACGTGAGACCAAGCTCCTTCTCGACCTTCTCGGGCAGACGGTGCTTGTCGTAATAATGCAGCTTCACGTCGAAGGGCTTCAGCCGCTTGAGCACGGCAAGGCCGATGCGCCCCGCAGCGACGGTGCCGACATTCATGCCCTCGAGGTCGTAAGAGCGCTCGACGCAATCGGCGATGTTCCAGCCGCCTCTGATCACCCAGCCGTAAGAGGGGATGTAGTTGCGCACGAGCGCCAGGATCATCATCACCACATGCTCGGCGACGCTGATCGAGTTGCAAAAGGTGACCTCGGCGACGGTAATGCCGCGATCCATCGCGGCTTGGAGGTCGGTGTGGTCGGAGCCGATGCCGGCGGTGATGATGAGCTTGAGCTTCTTCGCCTTGGCGATGCGCTCGGCCGTCATATAGGCCGGCCAGAAGGGCTGGGAGATGACGATCTCGGCGTCGGCAAGCTCCTTGTCGAGGCGCGAATCCTTGCCGTCCTTGTCGGAGGTCACGACCAGAGTATGGCCGGCCTTCTCCAGGAACTTGCGAAGACCTAGCTCGCCCGAGACGCTGCCGAGCAGCTGGCCGGGCTTGAAGTCGATGGCGCTCGGCGTGGGCGTCGTCTGCCCGTCCGGATAATGATCGATCTTGGGGATGTCGTCGCGGGCATAGGTCTTCGGATAGCCGTCGACCGGATCGTCATAGAGAACACACACTACCTTTGCCATCGTGCCACTCCTTCGTGCCTCGGCGCTTATGGCGCAAAGTCATTGGTCGATCGCGTGCAGGCGCACGAGACCGGCCACGACAAGCTGCCATGTCGCGGTTGAACTGGATCAAGGCTTGGCGTGAGACACGCATGCTGCCTCGTCCTTGCGTTTCCTCGTGCCGGCAGGCGCGACGGGTCGCGCTTCTTGGGGGGGCGCCGACAGTCGGACCTTCGCTCTCCACAAAGACCAAGATCAAGTGGGCGCTTCGTAACGGTCGATAGGCGCGCTCTATTGATCGGTCTGCTAGGTGGACAAACGCGGAAGCGGCTGAAATGGTGCTGAGGCTTTCTGGCACAGGAGATTATATTTGCGTTTACCCAAAACACTGATCGAGGGTCATCTCCGCTTTCGGCGCGACGTGCACGCGAGCGACCGCGGCCGCTATCGCCAGCTCGCCGAGCTCGGGCAGGCGCCGACGGCCATGGTGATTGCCTGCTGCGATGCGCGCGTGGACGTTGCGGCGATCTTCGATGCGGAGCACGGCGCGCTGTTCATCCTGCGCAACGTCGCCAATCTCGTCCCGCCCTACGAACCCGAGGGCAAGTATCACGGCACGAGTGCGGCGATCGAATTCGCCGTGCAAGGGTTGAAGGTGCCGCATCTGATCGTGCTCGGACACTCCCATTGCGGCGGCATCGAAGCTCACCGGCAAAAGGTCAGGAACAAGGTCACGGAACGGGGTTTCACCGGCAGCTGGCTCACCCTGCTCGACGACCTCAAGCTCGTCGACAGCGACGGGTTCACCTATGGCGACGAGGTCGCCTTCGAGCTTGCCGGGATAAGGTCTTCGCTCGTGCAGCTCCGCACCTTCCCCTTCGTGCGGGAACGCGAAGCGTCGGGCCT
>JAENXG010000340.1 GCA_016649675.1 Methyloceanibacter sp. | reverse complement strand
CGCCGACAGATGCCATCCGGCCTGATCGACGAGGAGGACCGCGTGGGCTCCTGGCCCAGTTAACGTGACTCTGAGAGAGCTTACCGCGCCTAACCGTATAAATATTTATGCCCGTCAAGCTGATCGGCTTCCGCGTAGCGGCAATGCCCATCCAGTCGCCGTGGTGAGTCCCTTGGGCGGTCCAACGCGTGACGACCTTGTTGCCCGCACAGACTTGCTCCTCGATCGTATGCTTTAAATCCGGGAAGGCCGTGTACAGCATCTCGTAAAACTGCCTGGTGGTCGCGAGCTTCATTGGGGTGGGCATGCCGGCAAAATGCAGGACGTACGCAGGATCGAAAAGCTCGTCCAGGATCGCGAAGTTTTTTTTATCAAGTTCGCGAAACCGCCGGCGAACCATCGCTCCGTACGCCTTGGCTGTCTCCCTTTCTTTGTCGTTCATGGGTCACCTCCCCAATGTCTCCGCCAATTAGCGCTAAAACACTTGTTCTCTCGACCTTTGTTGAGAGCATAGACGAAATAGAACTCTGCCGATACTTGAGCTGCGCGCTGACCTCCACATCAACGGCGGGCTAATTTGACGGCTAGAGGGCGGCTGCCTAGATGGGCGCATTGGCACTTCTCGCACATGCCATGACGTTCCATTGAGTTTCTGACACTGCCGTCGCCACAGTTAGTTTGGTCCTCATGGGTTAGATTCCTTCAAAGTAGGGTTTGTTGAAAAACGCCACAGGGACGGCTCGATTGCGATAGCCGCACGCTCATCCCTTGGCTGTCTGGCTGGAGGATAGCCAGACTCGCAACCCGGTTGCTTGAGCTAGATCAAAGGACCGCTGGAAGGGCGGCGAGCATTGCCCACCGCCCTTGCCCGCGTGACATGACAAACGCGGGTCGTCTCACTCACTTTGCGCGGCGCTGTGTAATCAACTCAGCAAGCGTCATGGCCCTCTTTCCGAGACAGCGGTTCTGCTAACCTCTCCAAGGGACCGGAGCGCAGCAATGAGCACAACCGCAATCGTGATACTGGTCGCAATCGGGTTGGTAATCATGATGCAATTAAACGGCCAAGAGGACTCCACCCCACCTGACAAGGGTTCATCACTCGCTGGCTATATAGCCGCTATTGGGGTTGTCCTCGGCATCACTGTTCTTTTAGTTCGGGCGTGCCAAGGCTCTTTCTAGCGACCAGATGGCTCGCGCAAATCGAAACTTTCCCGGAGGTCGGGAAAGTTTTCAACGCGAAGGGTGGCGCTCCAGGGACGAGCCAGTGAAGCGGCGGAGCAAGAAATGACGAGCCTCCGGCTGCGGCGTTAGAAACCGAACCAGAGCCTGAGGCCGGGGCGATAACCCCCATAATAGCCGTAGGGCCGATAGTAGCCGTAGGGCCGATAACCATAGCCATAGCCGTAGTTCCGATAGCCGTAGTTCCGATAGCCGTGGCCGTAGCCGTAGTTCCGATAGCCGTAGTTCCGATAGCCGTGGCCGTAGCCATAGTGCCGATTGCCGTAGTAGCGGTGCCCTACTTGCTGAACGATACCAGCGTCTGTTTCACCATAGTGGATGGCCGGTGCAGCAGCCATCGTTGCCGAAGCGGGCTTTGCGGTGCCGATCGCCAGCGCTGCTGCGACAAGCGCGATTGCCAGTAACGGTTTCATGTTTCCACTCCTTTGAGCGTCGATTGGTTGACGGGTCCGTTAGTGCGGACGAGGTCTTTACCGTCAGCGCCTAGGGTCCATTAATAGACATATGGGGTTTGCGGAGTTGCATTACATCCTGCGTCGCCGGGAGGGAACGGCGACACGTTGTTGTTAATTGAGGGGCGGCGCCCAGGCTGAACCCAGTCATCCCACTGGGGCGCGGCGAACGCCGAGACATGGCCGCTCGCGCCAGCCGCTCGCTCTCCTCGGCGGCAGCGATGGCAGCGGTCTACTCGGCAAAGAGCCCGGTGGACTACGCCAGCACCGAACTGATCGAACTGGCGCAGCATGGCCTGCAAGTTGGCTCGCGCGGCGCGCCCAACCTCATCAGTCTCAAACCTGAGCAAGAGCGGACATTGCCGACGGCCGTGCTGTCGTCGCAGAATGACCCAAAGCGGACATGAGCCCGGCTGCTTTACCCAGACCGCAGAGGGTGACGTAACCTTAGGGTAGCTGTATGGTCCCTTTGTATCTGCCGCCAGAAAGGGTTCGGAAAGACTCTGGTACATGTACGTACCGCCGCCCTTGACCCCTTCGTATTTCCCGGTGCCGCCGGCTTTTGTGTACGTGTACTCCTTGAGGGCAGAGCCCTCCTCCCAAGTCAGGGAAATCTTGCCACCCGGATAGTTATCAGTGCAGGTTCCGCTACCCTTCCAGCTCTCGTCAGGCATGTATTCGTAGTTGCCCGCGCAGTCCTGGCTGATCGTCGGTTCGGCGGGATCGTCGGGGATGAGGACGCAGTGCATGGCAGCGTCGACCAACTTGTGTCCTTTTTCCGGCTCCTTCACGTCCCACTTGTCGGTCACGCAGGCCATGGCCCCTGTATCCTTGATGGGCTCGCCCGCAGTTGCAACTCCGCTGCCCAGCGCGAGCAGGGCTGCGGGCACGGCGGCGAAAAGCGGCTTGAGGTTCATGGTGTCCTCCTTCATCGGTCGGTTATTGCAACCTAGCAGAAGGACTAGTTAGCGGCCACACACGCAGGTCAAAGCGCACACCCCGTGGCGCTAAAGGCGTGTTTGGAAATCAGATGTTTTCCAAACGCCGCCTATTCCGCTTATCTCTCGAAACCAGACGCGCATTGGCGCCGCTCCATAGTCCGTTTTTGACCCCCTGACAGACATGCTGAGGACCGGTTAGCGTGGCTCCCTCACCATTATCCCAAGCGAGGCTACCGGAACCCACCTGAATGGCAAAGTCGCCCAAATTGTCACAAGAAGTGAAGGGATTCCTCGACGAAGCCAACGCGGCCAGCGATCCGGCCAGGACCGCCTGGCTCGCCTT
>JAENXG010000348.1 GCA_016649675.1 Methyloceanibacter sp. | reverse complement strand
GGGACCTTGTGGACCTTGACATTGTCGACTTCGAGCTTGCCGGACTTCTGGTTCACCCAGAAATCGATGTCGTAATACTCATGCTGCCCGGCTTGCGGAAGTCGGTGCAGACGAAATACTCGCCCTCCTTCTTCAGGTGCCGCACCGGCTGATGGATCTCGACGAAGTCGAGGGGCAGCGTCTCGCCCGTCTTGTCGTCCTTGATGCCGAGATGACCATCGGTGTCCTTGTGGGTGGCGATGTAAGTGTGGATCGCGCTCATCACTTGCCAGCCGCGGGTCACCTCCATGTCGCCGGGATGCTCCTGCACCGGGAGCCACCACCAGGCGACTGGCATGCGCGTGATCATGGTCCAGCCGTCGCCTTCTTGCTTCGGACCTTTCTGCACCCTGATGTCCATGAGGGTGAGCTGGTCGCCTTCAGGCTTGAACCAGAAGTCGATGGCGTATTGCTTCTTGGCTTCGTCTTTGTCGTGGAAGATGACGTTGGCGAACCAGCCATAGCCTTGCATGCCGCGGACGATCTTGATCTGCTCGAACACGAGGTTGAGGTCGGCGTCGAGCTTCGGGTCATGGAAGACGAAGGCGCCGTCCTTCGACCGCTGGGCAATCACCTCGTCGACCCTTTTGTTGACATCCTCCTCGGTGAACTCCTTGGAGGGCTTGGCCGCAGCCGCGGCGGTCGGCTGACCAGAGGCGGCGGGAGCAGCGGCGTTGTCCTTAGTAAGATCCTTGGCGAGGAAGAACTCCTTCGCCTTCTGGATGTTCTCGTCCGGGTTCTTGAGGAAGGCCGCCTTCGACGCTTCGGTGCTGAAGCAATACACCTTGCCGTCAGGCGCGGTCCAATTGACCGAGCAATCGGTCTTCACCATCTGGCCCGAAGCCAGACCCATGGCACAAGAATTGTCGAACTCACCCTTAGAGGTCGCCGCCGGCGTGGGCGTCATCGCTGACGAAGGCGCAGGCGGCTCATCGGCGGCCATTGCAGGGGTCCAGGCAGCACTAAGGCACAAGGCCACTGCCACAGCCATGGCGCATGCGATCGAGACAAAGCCTCGATCAGAAACGTCGTACATCATTGGCTTGAGCTTCCATGTTCATCGGCGGCACCGCTTTCGGTACCAAGGCGGAAAGCGCGCGGACTTCCTCGGCTTGGGACGTGAGCGCGCCGAACTGCTTCCGCCAATGGGCCGCCTGCAATTCCACGATCTCGGCGAGGTTCTTAGCGCCCGCCAAGCTCTTGGCTAGGTCGAAGCCGGAATTTACGTTCCGCTGGGCGAGATCGATGATTTTGCGGTTGAACGTTGCAGCACCTTGGCCGGCTGCGTCGAAGGTCCTCTCAAACATCTCGACCGATGCGTCGAGCGCATCCTTGGAGCGGTCATAGACTTCGCGGGTCTGAGCCACGGTCTTTTCGGCCATGGCACGCACGGCCCCCGGAACAGAGGTGTCGAGACCGAGGAGGCCGAGTTGGGCCGTCACATCGCGGTAATTTTTGCTCGCTTGCTCAGCGGCTGCTTGGGGATTGGAGGTAGCATTCATGATAGTGCCTCTCGGTGCCCTTGATACAATTCAGGCGAGTTTCGCGGGCTGGCAGCCGCCGAACCACGCGCCCATAGGGGCCGCTTGGCGTGCTGAGATGTTCGGAAAAGGGGGCGTGCACGGAGTTGGCACGGTAGTCTTTACCGTCAGCGCCTAGGGTCGGCGTGCCAGTGCGCAAAACAATACACCATGAAAAGAACCCCCTCGAGCGGACTTGGTTCCGGTTGCACCGGATCGGGCTGTGGCGCGGAGAACGTTTGCTCCGCCTGCTCTTGCACCGATCGCACCAGAAGAGCGAGAAAGCCCAAAGACGCAGCGGAAACGATGGGGACAACGTCGGCCGGTTTGGTACCGGCGAAGCCCTTACGTAGCGCCTCCTGCACGGCGAATCGTCCTTGCGTTGTTCCAAGTCGGCAATAACCGTCTTGATGAGTTCATTTCAGCTTGGGTCAAGCTTGTGGAGCTCATTGCCGAACCGCCGCAAATGTATTTCGACGAGCGTACCCCAAGCCGCTCGGTTCTGCCGCTGTAAGTCATAGTTGCAAGCATCACGCTCGTTGCGGCAGTGGGATTGTTTGTTATCGGCGTGTTGTAGCGTGCTACCCTCCCGCCCTGGTTGAGACCAGGGAGTATGGGCCAATGGCTGAGGTGCCTTTGCTCAGAGCGGTAAGCCACTCCCACCATTCACAAGACGGGGAGCTGCTGGATTTTACCCTGCAATTCAGCGACGGGTCGACAACCAGCTTTGAAGCCCTCACGTCCGACTTCACGGCAGCGATGTCGATCTTCGCTCACTGCCAAATCTCGGCACGAAAGGCACGTGGAGCGAAGGGCAGAACCGACACTACCGGTGTCCCACCTTCTAATGCGGTAGTGATTGATCCGAAACGACTTGGCCTGATCGTTGGCCCTGAGAGGCTTCCTTACATTGTGGTGTATAGGTCCAATGAGCCACCACTTGGCATCCGGCTAACCGTAGAGGATGCCCAAAGATTATCAGGAGCTTTTCAGCGTCTACTGCAAAAGGTCGACGGGACGCCTGAGCCGAAGCGCGATTGATTGCTAGAAGTTATCTCGCTCGACGCGCCCTATCGATGAGCCGGCTAAGAGCGTCGCCAGCGCCGCCGTCAAGCGTGGGCCTCAAGAGCTTGAGCTGGGTCACCTGATGTCGGCGTAGTCTCGAAAGTACCTTGTTAGGGTCTCGCCATCGGCGTGGAATGAAAGTTTGGGCATGACGGAAGAGCTGAGCGGACGGCGAATTGTGGTGCCGGAAACGCGCGAACTTGGTCAACTGGTCCGCATGCTGGAAGAGCGCGGTGCCGATACTGTCCCTTGTCCAATGATCGCCATCCGCGATG
>JAENXG010000355.1 GCA_016649675.1 Methyloceanibacter sp. | reverse complement strand
GATTTATGACGACGCTCCGCAAGCGGCGCCTTATCCTTTCGTCACCCTCGGTCAAAGCGTGATCCGCGACTGGAGCACGGGCACCGAGGACGGCGCCGAGCATGACCTCACGCTGCATGTCTGGTCGCGCACCGGCGGCAAGAAGCAGGTGCATCGGATCATCGAGGCGATCAGAGAGGTACTGCACGATCAGCCGCTGATGCTGGCGGACCATCATCTCATCAACCTCCGCCACGAATTCTCGGAAGCACGCCTCGATCCCGATGGCGACACCTTCCACGGCATCGTGCGCTACCGTGCCGTGACCGAGCCGGCGCAAGCCGAGGCGGCCTAGAGACCTAAGCTCGCAAGGCTGACAATTCTCGTCATGGCCGGGCTTGTCCCGGCCATCCACGTTTCAAGGGCGGCTTCGGCCGCCCTTTTTGTTTGCGCTTCTTCCAACATGAGGATCACGAGATGACGGCGCAGAAGGGTAAGGACCTGCTGCTCAAGGTCGACTCAGACGGGGCTATAGCGGCCAGCATGACGGCGAGGTGACCTTCGATCTGAGCATCGAGTCCGCGGGCGCGCTCAGCTTCACCGCCGCGACGTAAGGGGAGGGGGCGACCGTGGTCAACCGTCACCGGGGCGAGATCGAGGCCGTGCTCCACGGCAAAAGCTATCGACTCTGCGTCACGCTCGGCTCGCTCGCCGAGCTCGAGCATGCTTTCGGCGAGGACGACATGCTTGCCGTCGCCGAGCGCTTCGAGGCCGGCCGCATCGCCGCGCGCGACGCCATAAGAATGATCGGTGCCGGCTTGCGCGGCGGTGGCTACGAGATCGGCGACGATTGCGTGGCCTCCATGCGCGCCGAAGGGGGCGCTGCCGGCTTCGTCGATATCGTGGCGCGGCTGCTCGCTGCCACCTTCACGTCGGCAAGCGGGGGCGAGGGGAGCGACCCTTTGGGCGAAAGAACTCTCGCGGACTAAAGGGTACGCCAGGCGAGGACGCTCAGCGCGGAGAGCCGTTTCCCTGGGACGAGGTGATGGAAGCCGGTCTTGGGACCTTGCGGCTTGCCCCTCACATCTTCTGGGCGATGACGCCGCGCGAGCTCGATGCGGTGCTTCGAGACGCTTGGCCTACGCCAACAATTGGTTCACGCGCGGGCTCCTGACCTGGCTCACCGGCGCCAATACCGGGCGTGCCGCCGAGGTGAAGCTGCACAGCAAAGATGGAAGCGCGGCCAGGATCGAGCTCTGGCAGCGCATGTCCGGCATTAGGTAGCAAGAGCACCAAATAAAGAAGAAGAAGCCCGGTCTACGGGGGCGCAGGCCGGGCTTCTCCAGTACTTACTTCCCAAACAGGGCATCGGCGCTGACTGATGGGGGCCATGAGGGAACCCAGCGCCCAATACCACTAAAAGGAGAACTCGCCCGGAAGGGCTTGGTTCCTAGAGGCTGGGACAGTCGAGCTTAGGAAGCGAGAGCACCAAAACGATTGATTAGCGCACTAACCGATTCGGCAACCCTACCCGCCCCTCGGCATTTGCTAGAGCCGCACGCCAGCGCGCTCTGTCAGACTCGCGATACGTCCGCGCTTCCACTGCAAGCGCATAGCTTGGACGATGCGATAGGTCACTGACACCCGAAGCACGCTATCGCCTTCGTCCAGTCCCTTCGCGCGGATCACGCGCAAGGTAAGCTCGCGGGTGTCGGGCGGCCTCCCTCGGCTAGAGTCCTCGCGTCACTTGTCCTTGGCAGGCACGGGGAAGGTGCGGAGGTCGGCGGCGGCTTCGGGATATTTGACGGCGAGCTGCTCGACATTGCCGAGCTCGACGTCCTCGGGGATCACGCCAGGCCATTCGGTGCTGGCGCCCAGGAACCAGCGGTGCTTGCCGGTGATGCGCGCGGTGTGAAACGTGTTGCCCGGGATGAAGAGCTGCAGGATTTGCCCGCCCACGATGTTCGGCCCGACCACGACGAGCTCGCTGTCGCCGTTGGCGCGCAGCATCAGCACCTCGATCGGGTCGCCGAGATAGTAGTGATAAAGCTGATCGTTCTTGATGCGGTGAAGCTTCACCGGGGCGGCGGGCGTCACCATGAAATAGAGCGCCGAGCCCAAGGGGCGGCCGCCATCGAAAGGCGCCGGCAATCCGCCCGGCGCGATCGAGAGATCGCTCTTATAGGTCTCGCGCACGAAGCCGCAGGTGGCATTCGGCTCGAGCTTCAGCAAGGTCCGTATCTCGTCGGCAGTCACGTTCTCGGGCATGGGTTTCGCCGGATTGGCTAGAGGCTGCGGCTCAGGTTCTACCGCCCCGGCATTGGCCAGGCGGGGCGCCAGCGTTGCCGCGCCCGCAAGCATTGCCCGGCCGAGAAAGTTGCGGCGGGCAATCGGGGGCTTCTGTCGGCGCTCGGTTATGGGTCGCCTCCTGCATTTCGATTCGGTCGCGGGGTCCGCTTGCGCGCGGAGTGTCGCGCTAAGCCGCAACAGAGGTCAACCCGAGAACTATGACAACGGCTCGGCATGGTTACACGCGACTCTATCGTTAAGGCCGCGCGGGGCTTCATCGGCACGCCCTATCACGCCGGAGGCGGCTGAGCAGAGACCGAGAGAAGATGGAACTCTTCGCGAGCGCCTATCACGCCGTGGACAGATTGAGCACGGGACAAGCGGCTGCCGCAGGCGGCATCGGCTCAGGCATCTCGATCGCCACCGTCATGTCCGTCGATCCGATCGCCTGGGCGCCCTGGCTGCAGATTGCGACGCTCACCGTCGGCCTGGTCACGGGCCTTGCCTCGCTCGCGCTCGTATTGATGAAGCTCGTGCAGCAGCG
>JAENXG010000324.1 GCA_016649675.1 Methyloceanibacter sp. | reverse complement strand
GGGATCTTGCGCTCGCCGATATGGATGAGCCCGCGCAGGAAGGTGCCTGTGGTCAGCACGACAGCCCCGGCGTGGATGCGCCGCCCGTCGGCCGTTAGCACTCCGTTAACCATACCGCCTTCGACGATCAGATCCTCGACCGCGGCCTCGATCACTTCGAGCCCTGGCGTGGATCGGATCGCCGCCTGCATGGCCTGGCGATAGAGCTTGCGGTCGGCCTGGGCGCGGGGGCCCTGCACGGCGGGCCCTTTGCTCCGGTTCAGCACCCGGAACTGGATGCCGGCGGCGTCGGCGACCCGGCCCATCAGCCCGTCAAGGGCGTCGATCTCCCGCACAAGATGGCCCTTCCCCAGCCCGCCGATGGCAGGGTTGCAGGACATCTCGCCGATGGTGGCGAAGCTATGGGTGACGAGCGCGGTCGCTGCGCCCATCCGCGCGGCCGAAGCCGCGGCCTCGCAGCCGGCATGGCCGCCGCCGATGACGATGACATCGAAGCCCTTGCGCACGTCCTTGGTCATGGCCCGTACCTAATCCGTTCGCCCGCTATCGTCCATTGTTTCACGTGAATCAAGTTGGGGTCGGACGCCTATTTGCCGATGCAGAACTCGGCGAAGATGGCGCCGAGCACCTCCTCCACATCGATCCGTCCGGTGAGCCGGCCGAGATGGCGAGCGGCAATGCGCAGCTCCTCAGCCTTGAGCTCCGGGCTCAGGGATAGACCACCAAATCGCTGCAGCGCTGCCCGCGCCCCTTCGAGCTCCACCCGGTGGCGGGCGCGAGTCATCAACGGCGAGCCGGCGCCCTGCTCGGTGGCATTAGTCGCCTCCGCCTGCAGGCGATCGATCAGGAGATCGAGCCCCTGCCCGGTCTTGGCCGAGATCTTGATGCAATCCCGCGCGCCGTTAGCGTCCGGCGCGAGGTCGATCTTGTTCAATACGGTTATTTGCGGATCATTTGCGCTCATTTGCGCCGATTTACGCGGGTAACCGCGCAACGGAGGAGTCCATGCCGGCGCGGTCGCATCGACCAGCCAGAGCACGATGTCAGCCTCATCGAGTCGGGAGAGCGCGCGGGCGATGCCCTCGGCTTCAACTTTGCCTTCGGCCTCGCGCAGGCCGGCGGTGTCGGTCAGGATCACTGGGATCCCGCCGAGATCGAGATGCACCTCCAGCACGTCGCGGGTGGTGCCCGCCTCCTCCGACACGATGGCCACGTCGCGCTTGGCGAGCGCATTCAACAGACTCGACTTGCCGGCATTGGGTGGCCCGGCGATGACGATGCGGACCCCGTCGCGCAAGCGCTCGCCGCGCCGGTCGGCGAGATGACGCGAGATCGACGCGAGCAGCTCTCCGACGACGGCGCCCGCCTTCACGCTCACATCGGTGGCGACGTCGCCTTCGTCGGCAAAGTCGAGTCCCGCCTCGATGAGCGCCTGCGCAGAGAGCAGCTGAGAGCGCCAGCCTTCATAGAGACGCCGCAGCGAGCCTTCCGCCTGAGCGAGCGCCTGGCGCGCTTGCGCCTCTGTCTCGGCGGCGATCAGATCGGCGAGGCCTTCGACCTCGGTCAGGTCGAGCTTGCCGTTCTCGAAGGCGCGCCGGGCGAACTCGCCGGGCTCGGCGAGCCGTGTGAAGGGGAGGGTAAGGAGCGCGTCGTTCACGGCCCGGATCACGGCGCGGCTCCCATGCACGTGGAGCTCGGCCATGTCCTCGCCGGTAAAGCTGGCCGGACCCGGAAACCACAGCACGAGGCCCCGATCGAGCAACAAGCATTGGGGCGGCCCGATCTCGCGCAGGCTCACGCGGCGCGGCTCCGGCGCGCCACCGCAAAAGGCATCGAGCAGCTCGCGCGTCTTTGGCCCCGAGATGCGGATCACGGCGATGGCCGCTGGGCCGGCGCCGCTGGCAAGCGCGACGATGGTGTCCGAGGGCGCGGGCGATTTTACGGTTGCGCTCATCTCTTCGCCGATCTCTTGGTCCATTGCATTATCCTAGGGCCGAGCAAAAGGAAGGGCCATGCAGGAGCAAACACCAGGAAACCGCCTAGGCGCCGAGACGAGCCCCTATCTGCTGCAGCACAAGGACAATCCCGTGCATTGGCGCGCCTGGGGCGAGGAGGCGCTCGCCGAGGCGAAGGAAACGGGCAAGCCCATCCTGCTCTCGGTGGGCTACGCCGCCTGCCATTGGTGCCACGTGATGGCGCACGAGAGCTTCGAGGACGAGACGACCGCCGCCGTGATGAACGACCTCTTCATCAACATCAAGGTCGACCGCGAGGAACGCCCCGACGTCGACGCGATCTATATGGGGGCGCTGCACGAGCTTGGCGAGCATGGCGGCTGGCCGCTCACCATGTTCCTCACCTCAGACGCGGAGCCGTTCTGGGGCGGCACCTATTTCCCCAAGGACGCACGCTACGGACGCCCGGCCTTCGTCAGTGTACTGACAGCCGTGGCGCGGATCTATCGCGAGGAGCACGACAAGGTCAGGCAGAACGCCGATGTGCTGAAGCTGCGGCTGCAACCATCGCGGCGGAGCGCTAGCGCCGAGCCGCCGACCGAGGCCGCCCTTGCCGATCTTGGCCGCCGCCTGGTGCAAGCGGTCGATCCCGTCAATGGTGGGATCAGAGGCGCGCCGAAATTTCCGCAGACGCAGTTCTTCGGCTTTCTGTGGCGCGCAGGTCTCCGCTATGGACTTCCCAATCCGCTCGATGCGGTCGACCTCACCCTCACCCACATCGCGCAAGGCGGCATCTACGATCATCTCGGCGGCGGCTTCTCCCGCTACAGCGTGGATGAGCGCTGGCTCGTGCCGCATTTCGAGAAGATGCTCTACGACAACGCGCTTCTCGTCGAGCTGATGACCGAAGCATGGCGCGAGCGGAAGTCGCCGCTCTATGCGCAGCGCATCGCCGAGACTATCGACTGGCTGCTGCGGGAAATGGTGACGGAAGGAGGAGGCTTCGCCGCATCGCTCGACGCCGACAGTGAAGGCGAGGAGGGGAAATTCTACGTATGGACTCTCGCCGAGATCGTGGATGCGCTCGGTCCGGACGATGCGCGTCCTCTCGCCGAGATTTACGACGTGACGGCGGAGGGAAATTTCGAAGGACACAATATCCTTAATCGGCTCAACGCCATCGCATTGCACGACGACGAGACCGAGCGTCGTCTTGCCGCGATG
>JAENXG010000185.1 GCA_016649675.1 Methyloceanibacter sp. | reverse complement strand
CTCCGAGCTCAGGACGAGGCCGATGCGCTTTCCCTTCATTCCTTCGATGACCTGTTGGGAGTTGGGATAAGAGGCGGCGTAGTAGCAGAATGTGCGATCGAAAAAGGCCTTGAGCTGCGCCGACGTGCCGTACCAGTAAATTGGCGTCGCGGCGATGAACCCATCGGCCGGCAGATAGTGATCGAGAAAGATAGAGCGATAGCCGTCAGCGATCGAGCACTCGCCGTCCGGTTTTCGGCATTTCCGGCAGTCCCTAAGGAACCCGTCCAAAAAATCCTCGGCGAAGACGAGCTGAGCCTCGTGTCCAGCTTCGACGAGGCCATCTCGGACAGTTTCGGCCAGCAGCGCCGAATTGCCATTGCGGCGGGGGCTTGATGACAGCACGAGAGCCTTCATTGTTTCATCCCCTCAACAGCTCGGCGGCCGCTTCGTCGAGGGCCCGCTGAAACTCGGGCACGCGGCCCGGAGAGCCTGCACAGTGGCCCCATGGTGA
Organism: Methyloceanibacter sp.; assembly: GCA_016649675.1. GTDB lineage: Bacteria > Pseudomonadota > Alphaproteobacteria > Rhizobiales > Methyloligellaceae > Methyloceanibacter. The sequence goes on along the minus strand of JAENXG010000185.1, from coordinate 4,550 downwards.
GTCGAATACGCGCAGCTCGGCCCGCTGCATTTCGCCGACTTCCGCCGCGTTATCTTCGGGGGCGAAATAGAGATCCTTGCTGCATGGCATGACGATCGCTCGCGCGCGGATGGACCGCAAGGCGCGCTTGAAGTCGCCCGTATAGATTTCATTGTCGCTGATGTCTCCATGCTGCCACGTCCAGATCTTGGCAAGGAGATTGTTCGCGTCCCACCTCAAGTGATCCTCTTCCCAATCGCGTATGAAGTCCTCCAGCGTGGGGAACCCGAGTTGGCGGTAAAGTTCCTCACCGAAGAAGTCATGGGAATACGCCCAGGCGGCGTAGACGCGGCCGAACGCTCTGAGCCCCTTTTCGGGTGGCTTCACGTAATTGCCGTCGTTCCAGGCGGCATCCGCCTGCAAGGCCGCCTTGGGACCGTCAAGGAACGCGTAGTTGAGGGACGAGCAGCGCGCCGCGCCGCAATAAGGAAGGATGGCTTCGACAATTTCGGGATATTGAGCAGCCCATTGATAGGTCTGCATGGCGGCCAAGGACCATCCGAGCACGAGCGCGATCTTGCGCACGCCGAGACCCTCGGCGAGGAGGCGGTGCTGACAGGCGACGTTGTCGAAGAGCGTGAGCTTTGGGAATCGCGGACCACTTTGCGGACAGCCGGAATTGCTCGGTGAAGAGGAATAACCGTTGCCAAACAGATTGACCGAGACCACGAAGTGCCGCGAAGGATCAATGGCGCGTCCTGGTCCGAACAGAGGTTCGTTGCGGATGTGGGTGCCGGTATAGAACGTCGGCAGCAGGACCGCATTGTCTGCCGAAGCACTGAGCGTGCCATAGGTCGCATAGGCGAGCTGAGCGTCCTTCAGGATGGTACCCGACTGCAGGCACACGTCCCCCAGCTCAAAGGTCCTGTAGCCTTGCATCGGCAATGTATCCTTGGCTGCCGCGTCGAAGACGGAATGGCCTCCTTAACAGCCATAGCGCTGGCGATAGGCGTCAGCAGCGGCTTCGAAGCAGGAAAGCGGCGGGCGGACAACGCCCGCGCCAATCTGACCTCCGTCACGGCCGGCGATGCCGATATCCATCACCGGGAGCACTTTGCTTTCGACGACCTTGAGGATGTCGATTCCCGTGGGCGTGCCTCGAAAACCAAGGGCTGGAATGAGATAGTCGGGATTTTCACCGACGGTTATCGCGTAAAGCTCCTTGTTGCGGGCGATCATCGTCTCGTAAGAGCCGCCTTGGTAGTTCTGAAGGGCGGGGGCGGAGGCCTGGGCAAAACCACCAAGCCCAATGGTCTCGGCAATGATGCTTTCGCCACCCATCCAGCTGATCTCGTCCTCGCTGTGGCCCTCGAACAGCTTGGCTTCCACCGAAGCATGAGGGCCCTTGAACCATGTGTCACCGAGCCCGCTTACGCGCAACGCGAAGCCTCGACAGTTGAACGCCATGGCCGTCACCATGCTCGAGCCCTCGATCCCGCGAGCTGCATCGGCGGTGGCTTTGCCGGCCGCCATGGACAGGCGCAGAAAGAAATACTGGTCGTCGGTCATGGCCTTAACGGCGCGAACGACCCTCTCACTGCCGGACGCTGCAAGCGATAGCAAGTTCGGCACAAGCTCGCGTAAGAACAGGAGGGCCGCAGCTGTATTCCGCGAGTGCAGCTCATCCCCCATGCCAAGCGCTCGCTTGATGATGGGCTTCAACGGAATGCCGGCGGTTTGACGTAACGCCTCCGCGATTACCGGAACGATATCATTCTGTACCAAGAGCAGCCTGTCCCTGACGCCCTCGTCGTAGACACCATAGTTCAGGCGACGCGGATTGCTGCCCTCGTAAATGTTGCAGTAGGCGACGTTGCCAAACGCCCGATTCTCCACCACGAAAACCGGCATGGAAGCCGTGTAGATTCCGGCCAACGACCCCACGCAGCCGAAATCGTGGCAGGAGCCTACCCTGATCTCGCCGGCATCGAGCTTTGCGATCGCTTCCCCTCTGTCCTTGGCGAGGTTCTCGAACAAGGCCCCGCCGATGATGGCGTCGCGCTGGCCACCTGTATAATCGGACCAAGGCAGCGGCGGCCCGGAAGTGAGAATAGTTTCAGGCGTAAAGTTGGGGACGAATTCGCGGGCCGGACGCACGTCGACCAGCACCGGGTCGGATCTGGTGAGCCGCTCAAACGCCAGCAGATTGGCCTCGGTGCGTCTGTCGGCCGAGTGCTGCATCTTGATCTCTCCCAAATCCTAATTGGTCGATTAATTAGCAGTAGAAAGAGTGTTGCCTTAAGTGCCGAACTAACGCAAGTACGTGTTATGTGGATTGCGTCGCACTCCCGGCCGGCCTTAGTGTCGGCATGCGCCGACATTAAGCCTGTCGCCGCGCAGGTGTCCCAGGGGACCTACGGACAATGTGGTCACGGTTGAAGTGGTTTCTGTCCCTGCGTCCGAACGGCGCTCGCCTCTGCGAGGCCACCCATTGACGAAGCTTGAGAAGAGCAAGATGGCCCAGCAACCAAATAGGGAAGTCGAGCGCACGAAGCGCGGCGAGGAAGGGATGCGGAGAGGGTCTCCGGCAGGCCCGCGGCGTGAGGAACACAGCGCCGCCCGCGTCGACAAATTCCTTGCTACGGCCCTCGATCTCTTCGCCGAGCGCAACTTCGCGTCCGTGACGATCAAGGACATCGCCCAATCTCTGGGCGTCAATACGGCGCTCATCTACTATTACTTTGACAGCAAAACGGACCTCTTCCGAGCAACGATTGAGCACGCCGTCGGCCGCGCCTTTGAAAACGTGCGCACGTTAGAAGACAAGAGCGCGGATCCGCCCACCGTCATCTCCGCGTGGCTCGAGAACCACGTCAACAAGTATGCTGAGATCCATCGCTTCGTGAAAATTGCGCTCGACTTCAGGGGCGCCCATGAAGGCGACCCAAACATCGCGAACGCGATCGAGCGGTTTTACGATGAGGAGCGGAAGCTGCTCTCTAAGGTTATTCGCCAGGGGATAAAGCAGGGCCTGTTCAAGCCAGTCGACCCGAACCGCATGGCGCAATTCATATCGACCTATCTCGATGGCTGCATGGTGCGATCGGTCATCCTCTCCGACTTCGATCTCGAAGACGCTGTTCGCGATTTGCACCGCCGCGCCTTGGACATGTTGGGCTATTCCGGCAAGCGGCGCATGAAGCGTCAGCGGCGCTGAATTTCCATCTGAATCCCCGCTGAGTCTAACCTTTAATTAGCCGGTGACGTCGTCCCGCGACGGTCAAAGGAGGCCTGCTCATTGTGCATCTGAACAACTATGGGCATTGCACCTCGGACAAAACTAATTGACTGTTTAATTATCGGCGCTCAAAGTGACGGCTGTCATGCGGCGTCGGCGGTCACTGGCCGCAGTTTGAAGGGGGAAGGGGCAGAAGAGCGAACGCGTCGGCAGGACGACTGCGCGCCCAAACCGCGGGCAACAAGCCAAAAACATAAGCAGCATCCCGGCTCGAGCAGGCCTTGAAGGAGAGCAGGTATCCATGAATGAGATAAGCACCGGAGCTCAAATCGAAGCGTCGGCGGACAATTCCAAATCCGACCCGGAGACGATGCGGAGCCTGTTGGAGAAGGGCGTCGAATATTGCCTGCCGCTCTACGTCGACGTCCACGGCATCGCCAAAACCAAGAGCGTGCCGATCGGCCATTTCGACCGCATGATGCGCGGATCTGAGCTGTTTACGGGTGCTGCGCTCGATGGACTTGGGCAGGGACCGCATGACGACGAGCTGGCGGTCCTACCGGATCCAAATGCCGTGATACAGCTGCCCTGGCGGCCGAACGTCGCCGTGATCCCGGGACAGCTCACTTATCACGAGCAGCCTTATCCCATGTGCTCCCGCACGGTGCTGGCTAGGCAGGTCGAACGCGCCGCCAAGATGGGATTGAAGTTCAACCTCGGCATCGAATGCGAGACCTATATCGTCCGGCTTGATCCGTCTGCGCATAACGGCATCGCACCGAATGACCCACGCGACACCATCGCCAAGGCGGCCTACGACGCCTCTCTGACCCTCCTCAACATGGACTTCCTGAACGACATCGTCTCATCGATGAACAAGCTTGGCTGGGAGGTCCACTCCTTCGACCATGAAGATGCCAATGGGCAGTTCGAGTTCGACTTTGCCTACGCCGACGTCATGACCATGGCGGACCGCTTCGTGCTCTGGCGCATGATGATGAAAGAGCTCTCCCGCAAGCACGGCTTTGAAGCGACCATGATGGCCAAGCCCTATGCCGACCGGACGGGATCAGGAGCGCACTTCAATATGTCGCTGGCTGACGTCAAAACCGGAAAAAACATTTCGGGCGATGGCGCCGACAAGCGTGGCTGCGGCCTTTCCAAGCTCGCCTACCAGTTCCTTGGGGGGCTCAAGAAGCACGCCGCGGCGATCGTCGCGGTGAGTTGCCCGACTGTCAATTCGTACAAACGCCTGATCAAGACCGGCTCGATGACAGGGTATACGTGGGCGCCGATTTTCATATCCTATGGGGGTAACTACCGCACCCACATG
>JAENXG010000453.1 GCA_016649675.1 Methyloceanibacter sp. | reverse complement strand
GGACTATGCCAAGCCTTTGGCACGCGCCCTGCTCGACGAGACTTGCAAGGGCGGGAAGGCGCTTACCAGCGAAACTCGGGCAGCACTCAAAAACCTAGCCGAGTGAGTGCGAGATAAGCGTCTATGTCCGCTTGTGGCACTTAGCGGACTAACTCGATGGGCGCTGCGCAGGTCAGCTTCTGACCCTAAGCCGACATCGCGCTTCTACCTGGCTCGATTGCGAGGGCGGCCAAATCTTGCCGTTAACAGGCGGATATGAGAAGAAGACCGGCGACGGTCCACTACCCAAACGCTCATGACGGAGGCGAACGATGTGCATCAACTGCAAAGGCGATGGCATCGGTCGGAGGGATGTTCTGAGGCTCAGTGCCGCCGGCCTTGTCGCGATAGGGCTTGGCGGAGCGCCGTGGTCGTCGCGCGCCCAAGGAATCTTGAAGGCGTGATCAAGAGCAAGACATGAGCCGTCTTCGCCTGCATCCGGAAAGCCACCTCGTCAGCCGCATTGGGTGGTTGAGAGCCGCAGTGCTCGGGGCCAACGATGGCATCATCTCGACCGCGAGCTTGATCGTCGGCGTCGCCGCGGCGGCTGCGACACGGAACGATGTCTTGATTGCGGGGGTCGCGGGACTGGTGGCTGGCGCCATGTCGATGTCCGCGGGCGAGTATGTCTCCGTCAGCTCACAATCCGACACCGAGCAGGCGGATCTCGCGCGCGAGCGTAAGGAGTTGAGCGAGAATCCTAAGGGTGAGCTTGATGAACTCGCCGAAATCTACGTCAAGCGCGGCCTCGATCAGTCGCTCGCGCGGCAAGTTGCTCAGCAGCTGATGGCAAAAGACGCGTTGACCGCCCACGCGCGCGATGAGCTTGGAATCTCGGAAATCACCACTGCACGTCCTGTGCAAGCCGCACTAACATCGGCCGCAACGTTTTCTGTAGGGGCGGCCATGCCCTTGCTCATGGTTGTCATATCGCCCGCCGGTGCGCTTGTCCCCATCGTGTCCGCTGCGTCTTTGGGCTTTCTCGCTCTTCTGGGTGCGATCGGGGCAAGAGCAGGCGGTGCAAATGTTCTGCGCGCCACAGCCCGAGTGACATTCTGGGGTGCGCTGGCGATGGCTCTAACCGCCGGTATCGGTAAACTCTTTGGCACGGTTGTCTGAAGATTGGCGCCGCACAGACTTCTGCTCCTGGCACGAAGCAGACGATCTCGATGGGCGCTGACATGTCAGCAACTGACCCGAAGCCGACGAGAGCGCTTTATTCCGACCGAAGCGCGCAACACGTCACGATCCAGATCTGATTGCCGTTCCTCCGGACTCGAACTTCGAGCCCTTGCGCTTCCATTGATCTCATTCGAACTCGTACCCGGCGCTCAGACGCAGAATGGCGTCCTGGCTGGGCTGGGTGAGACCAAATGCGCCGCCGATAGTGACATGGAAGTGGTTGTCGAATTCGGTTTTGAGATTTATGCCCCCGTATTGCTCGGTTTTGTGAGGATCGAGCGTCAACCCGAGATCGGCGTCGCCGACGCCACCATAGAACTCGACGCCGAGCGTGAGTTTTTCGAGATCCCAGCTTTTCGCCTTCAATCCACGGTTCTCCGCTTTCTCCCCGGTCTCTTCTCCGCCTTCGGCTTTGAAAAGCACATAGTTGAACCCGGCGGCATAGCCGAACGACCAGAGACCGTTGTCGAATTTGATCTCGTTGATCCAGTTGAAGGCGACTGTCAGCCGATCGGTGAGATCGTGCCCGAAAATGAGCCTCGTCTCGAGTTCGTGTTCCGTCTCCGGCGGGCCTTCTGGTTCGTCGGTTCTGCCAACGACGGCTGTGATGAACTGGGACGCTGGCTCTTTTTGCTCGTACTCGGCGTAGAGGACGGGATTAAAAAACGTGGGATTCTCGGACAGACGGACGCGATTCTCGAAGCGAAAGCTGGCGTAATCGTAGTTTTCACCTTCGGTTTTGGCACCCTCCAGGTAAAGGGACGAGGTCCACAAGTCCGTAACGCCATATTCGAGTTCGAAAAGCTGAGCCGTATAGTTTGGCTCACCGCTCCCGACATTCGCAAAGTCACTGAAGACCTCGATTTCGGTCTCGCCCTTTTCGGCAGTGTGTTGATTGTACAAAACGACGTTGGCATCGTTGGCCAGCGCGGAATGCGGCGAAAGAATAGTAGCGGCAAG
>JAENXG010000536.1 GCA_016649675.1 Methyloceanibacter sp. | reverse complement strand
GACCCTCGGCTTCATGGACCATTGGTCCGCCGACGTGCGCTACTATGATACGAATCTCAGCTCGAACGAGTGCTTCGCCTTTAGCGGCTTCAGGAACAACTGCGATGCGCGGGTCGTGGGTGCCATCAAGGCTTCGTTCTAAGGCTTCATAACTTCCCCAAAAGCACTTCCCACCTCAAAGGGCGCCGTTCGCGGCGCCCTTTTTTTCGCGCGCTTGCGGTGGCATATCCCTGAGCCATGGCTGAGGAGTTGACGCGCAGAGCGGAGGACGCACCCGACGAAGCGGCGATCGCCCGGGCGCACGCTGTCTACACGCCCTTCATGCTGTCCATTTACGACGTCCTCGTTCATGGAATCTCGAACCATCTCGCCTGGCGTTGCCCGACGCGGCGGCTGGTCGGGCTTTACCGCGCGGGCCTCTCCGCCAATCATCTCGAGGTGGGCGTGGGCACCGGCTTCTTTCTCGACCGGGCGGGCGGAGCTCAGCTCAAGCGCCTTGTCCTCTTCGACATCAATCGCAACTGTCTTGAGCGCGCCGGTCGCAGGCTCGCTCGCTTCAGGCCGTCCCTTTACGAAGTGAATCTGCTCGCTCCGATCAAGCTCGATCTGGCGCCCTTCGCATCGGTCGGGCTCACCTATGTGCTGCATTGCCTGCCTGGCAAAATGAGTGAGAAGCTGAAGGTGGTCGATCATTTGCGGCCGCTGATGGGCAAACGTGCGGTGCTGTTCGGTGCGACGATTCTCGGACGCGGGATTGCGCCCAACCGCGCGGCGCGAGCCTTGCTCGATCTCTACAACGCCAAGGGCGTGTTCAATAATCGCGAGGACGACATGGCGTCCTTGTCGGATGGCTTGCGGCAGCGCTTCGACGAGGTCGAGATCGAGAGGGAAGGCTGCGTCGCCTTGTTCCGCGCCGCCTGACCTTTCGCCGAAGGAAGCACCACCGGCTCACCGGCAAACCCGCCGTTTTGCGAGGTAGTTCCGCCTTCTGCCTTGGGATGGTCATTAACCTGCCGCTTACCATACGGAGTTTCGCCCCGGTTCATTGTTAACCCACGTTAAGGGTAGGGCACTACCCTGGGGCCGTGAGCGCTTGGTCCAGTGCACTTTTCGTGCTGAGCGCGGTGACGGACCGAGCCTCCAATCGTGAGGGAGTCTGTTATGCGTACGCGATTGAACCAGGCCTTGGCTCTTGCTGCCGTTCTCACGGCCAGCGCCACGGCCTCAAGCCCCGCGCTGAGTGCCGACCTGCCGCCTGCGCCTCTGCCTCCCATCTACGGGGAGCCGCTGCCGCCCCAAAACGTCTTCGAAGGCTGGTGGCTCGGCGGCACGCTCGGCGGCGCCGCGGTGAGCTACGATTTCTCCCCGGACAGCGGACAAATCGATTCGAACGGAATCGTGGGCGGCGTGGTCGGCGGGTGGAGCTGGCAGAGCGGCCCGGTCGTGCTCGGCGTCGAAGGAGACATCCTCGCCGCCGATGTGAGCGGTAGCCGCCATTTCAATGGCGGCGCCAACCAGGCCAATCCGAGCATCGACACCATGGCCGACTTGCGCTTGCGCGCGGGTTATGCCGTTACGCCGCGCGTGCTGCTGTTTGGCACCTTCGGCGGCGCTTGGGCCAATGCCGACCTGCCGGTCAACGGCTTCGGCGGCGGCTCGGGCAGTGCCGACTTCTTCGGATGGAGTGTGGGCGGCGGGGCCGAGGTCGCGCTCAAT
>JAENXG010000205.1 GCA_016649675.1 Methyloceanibacter sp. | reverse complement strand
TTATCGCCTTCTTCTCCCGTAGGTTAGCCCTCGCACCAACGTGTGCATACCGACCTGAACCGTCGTCGGTCTTCGTTCCCAAAACAAACTGAATAGGAGCACAACGCATGTTGAAAATGCGAGCATGCATCGTTTCCGTGGCACTGATCGGCGCTGCGACTATGCCGACTGTCAACGGTGCCAAGGCCGATCAAGTTGGGCATGCATCCTGGTATGCCCTTCACTCGCGCACGGCGAGCGGCGCACAAATGAACCCGAGTGCTATGACGGCCGCGCATCGCTCGTTGCCATTCGGCACGAAGGTTCTCGTTGAAAATCTGAACAACGGCCGTTCAGCCGTGGTGACCATCAACGACCGCGGTCCGTTTGTGCAGGGGAGAATCATAGACGTCTCGAGAGCGGCGGCCTCTAGTCTCGGAATGCTGGGCTCGGGCACGGCCAAAGTCAGGGTGAGCACAGCCGGTGGCGGCCATTCCGTCGCCGCGCGCTCTGGTCACCGAGTTTCCGGCGGCTTGATGCGAACCACTCCCAAAGTGATGCGAGTGGCCTCCTCCAGGCGCCGCTTCCACGGTGAGGCTCTCGCTTCGGCATACGACACTAGGACAAGCTCGCACCGCGGCGCCCGCGCTCGTGTGGCTGTTTCCTACAACAATATGTATAGCATCCTCGGTGACAGTCCCGGCTTCATGAAGCCGACCGATAATGGCCACCACGGCAGTCGCCGAAGCGCATAACCTAAAGGGAAGAAGCCCGGGCTTGGGCGTCCGGGCTTCTCTCGTTGGCGCTTTCGGCGCGGCTAGGGGAGGGGCGGGTGAGAGCCGCGCCGGTCAGCAGAACTTTTGCCGGACAATCTGGTTCCAGAAGAAAGGGCCGGTACGAGGCCGGCCCCTTCCTGCATCTCCTGGCCTTAGAAAAACGAGCGCAGTGAAGCTGAAGCAGCTTCAATGAGAACTTCGAAACAAGGTGACGAGTATCCATGGGACGTCATCATTAATTACCGCCTGCCGAATAACCTCCGCTCGCAGGGTGAGGATTGGTTTGCCGTTGGGCTCGGTGAGATCCACAGAGACAAAAGTACCTGGCCGCAACTCGCCGACTTCAATCTCGAGCACGCCCTGGAAGGACGTGACCTCATAGGGCACGTTGATCGCGCGATGCTCATCCGGAGCGATAGAAAAGGTCACGAGGTTTTCCGTTCCGCGGAAGCGCTCATCGAGCTTTTGGCGCCGGTGCTCGAAAGCTTTGTGGTGGAAGCTTTTGTGGTGGTATTGGCGGGATTTGTGATGGCTAATGTGAGGGTCCCACCGAGGGTTATCCCGACGGAAGATGACATACACGCCGCTCGCACTCCGCCGGATGATATGGGTAAGAAAGAGATCGGCGCTGTCGCGTACTGCGACAGCGTATAAAACATCGGGGCTCTGAACGGCAGACATGCAAAAACACTCCCACACTGAGCGCTCGGGGCTTCACAATGACGGACGAGTTCAGCATCGCTTGTTGCTATGAGTGCAAGCGGCCTCTGACGGTCATCGACTACGACGGCGAGCACCTCACGGGGTGCATGAGCTGCAACCTATGGGGACCGCCCGGCAAGGGTAGCAGGTGGAAGCGGCTGCCCGAAGAAGACCTGCGCGCGCTGCATCTAATGATGCGAGGCTCTGGGGAGTAGGGGGAGTCGCTGGCGGACGAAAGCGGGTGCGCGCCATAGAGCGGTGCAAGCAAGTGAGAGGGCGCCGGCCGAAGCCGCCGATCTAGACCTTGGGCACGATCTCCTTGCGAATGAGCTCGGCGGCCCTGGTGTGGTTGATGGTCGTCTGTGCCCGATCGCTCACAAGGTCATCGGCTGCGTTGCCCAACAATGCCAATGCCTTCTCTCTCTTAAGGAGCCCGCTCTCGATCAAATGCTGAAGCAGGCGGATCAATATTGCTGCGTCGGCTAGTGCAATTTCCTGAGCCGCTTTTCCGTGAAGCATCGCCATTGCCCTTCCTCTGTGATGGGGCACGATAGCAGCAAAAGGGGCGCCGGCCGAAGCCGCCGCTCACACGATCCAGCCGAGCTCTCTCGCCTTGTCGTTGGCGGCTCGCCAGGCCGCTGCAAGGAACTCGGACACCATCATCGGAACGCGCGGATCGTCCCTATCCGAAATGCGCTTAGCGAGCAGTTGGGGGGATTTTGCCGGCTTGTAGTACGTGACTGAATAGTGCGACCCGGGCAGGCTTATGACGATCTCGTCGTCCAGCACCTCCAATTGAACGTCGCCCATCGAGCTCGTGTCCCGGCGCTTGGTCGCCCTCGACCTGTTCCTCGATCGCCTTGATCTGTTCTGCTCTCGGTCGCGCGGCATCGGCTATGATGGCCTTTCAGGAGAGGTTTGACCATGCCCGGCAAGCGCGTCCAATTCGATGCCGATACCTTGGAGGCCATCGCGGCCGTGGCCCGCGACAGCGGGGAGAGCTTTCAGGAGCTCGCCGACGAGGCGTTCAAGGATCTGCTCAAGAAGCGCAAACAGCCTGTGGGGCTCAAGGCAGCGCTCAAGGAGAGCGTGGGCGCGAGAGGAAAATCAGGGCGCCCGACAAGGAGCTAGCCGGGAGCAAGAACAAAGACCCCGGACCTTGCTCCGGGGTCTTTGTCTTTTTGCTTTGGGGCCGTTTCTTCAGGCACTGCGCGTCACCCGCGCGAGCGCGTCAGACGTGACAAGTATCCGGCCATGCTCATCGTACGGTCCCTCAGCGTCGAAAGTCTCACTGGCAACGTCTTCGATTAGCTCGCGATACGCCTCAAAGACAGCGCTATCAGTACCGGACAAATGCACGCGGTCAGCATGATCTCGCAGCGCCTCGTGGCTCACCCTGCAAGCCACGGTGTTGCCGGTCACGTCCGCCATCAAAAAGCGAACGCCGTCCTGTTCTAGGTATTCGTCTCTCAACCGAACGAGAGGCATGTCCGTGGTCCTATGAGAACCCATCCGTGCCCAGGCATCTTACCACGCCGCACCCGCATTCGCCCGCCAGCGACTTCCTGTGGGCTTTAAGCGAAACGTGCTCGTCGTTGCCCTAGGTGTTGCCCTAGTGGGGCTCGACCCCATATTCGAGCCAAACGAATTGAGGCATTTCTCGCCGCTGCATCCGATTGCATACAATTGCAGAATTGCTTGCGGTTGCCGGTGGTTACCCTATCATGCCGCTTCATTTGGCAACATCCGCTAACATTGCTGCTCGTGCAGGATGTTGCCATGGCAACGCACCACTGGCTCCCGGATGGCGTGAGATCGATATTTCGGGCCTCACCTTGATGGGTGACGGCGCGGCATCCCCCCCTGTGATCACCTTGCCCAGTTGTGAATTTCATCCGGATATCGCCCTGCTCTACCACCGAGCTCGACTGGTCGCATTTGAGGTCAAATATCTGCGTTCCTCGGTACGCCAACAGTCTCTGTCTTCGGCCATCGGGCAAGCCGCTCTTTACAAAGCACAGGGCTACGATGCTGTGGGTGTCATTCTCGTGGATCTGAATCCTGTTGTCGGCGATGCTGCAGCCATACTACGGATATTCAACGGTCTTTCCTTCTTCGGTCACATCTTTAACAAGTCTGGATCAAAGCTAATTAGTGCCGGAACCACGGCAAAGTTTGCCAAAGCGGCCGAGGCTAGCTAATCGCTTGAAGACTTCACGAGGATGGTTGGTTGCAAAGGTAAATGCAGCGGATCAAGCGTAAGTGGCCCGCAGCTTTTGAAACTCATGTCCCAATGCCTCAACGTCTTTCTCACGGCCTGATTTGTAGCGAGCGTGAACTACCTGACTAGCGTCCAACAGCAGCGCAGCCGTGCTGTCCAGTCGACCCAAGCAGTCTTGGAGCGAGCGTGGTTTGTAAAGTGCCAACCCTAGGCGGTTATCTTTCAGCTCGAAGTGCCGTTCCATAAGCGCCTGGAGGGATGTGTGAACGCTGTCACTCTCGAAGACGTAAACGGACTCATACTCATTCTTCATGCCAGCGCGCTCGAAGCGGGATCGTATGTCGAGCGGCTCAACGCCTGCCTGTTTAAGCTTTGCAAATTCGTCTTGATGTCTCTTTAGCGCGTTCGCTCGTTCGGCATGACCGTGGATTCCGGCAAGCAGCGGATTCGGCTCGTCGGTCTCTTTCAGTACCTTGATCCAGTGCTTGTGATGGCTCGCATCGTAGTGCTTCGCATAGTTGAGGTCAGCGATGGCGTTGGTGAAATTAACGTAAGTCTCCAGCAACGATCGAAACACGAGCGGCACAGCGATGTAGCCGTTCCCGTTGACCAGGATGAGCGTCGCCCCACAAAACTCGATCATGCTGGCATAGGTGCCGAGGATCAGACGATCCGACTGAGGGCCCGCATTGAACGTCACACCGCGCAACAGCTCTATTGATTGGTCGTGCAGCTTTTTGATGAAGGTCAGCAGCTCTTTCGACATGCCACTCCTCCGGACGGTTGCGGCCCAACTTCGGCTCTTCCGACCTTGCCGTTGTTGCCAAGCTATTGCCAGCAATCCGTTTTCCGAGAATTCTTTGGGAAAAATTGGCTCCCCTTCCTGGACACGTATCGAACCATGTGTCTGGCGCCCCATCCTGAATTTCAGGAGATGTTACAGC
>JAENXG010000468.1 GCA_016649675.1 Methyloceanibacter sp. | reverse complement strand
GTTCATGTATGTGTCCTTCGCCACCGGTGTGGCGTTCTGGCTCCTGTTCGGCTGCCTGATCGGGAACCTGCCGATCGTCATCTCCAACGCCATCACGCTTGGGCTCGCGCTCGCCATCATCGCGATGAAGCTGAAATATGGGTGAGGCAAATGGTCAACCAATCAGCTTCAGCCATTCGTCCTCGGTGAGGACCGTCACCCCTAACGCCTCGGCATTTTTCAGCTTCGAACCGGCGCCGGGGCCCGCTACCACGTAATCCGTGCTCTTGGAGACGGAGCCTGCCACCTTGGCGCCGAGGCGCTCGGCGGAGGCCTTGGCCTCTAGGCGGGTCATCTTTTCCAGCGCACCGGTGAACACCACCGTCTTGCCGGAGATCGGCGAGGCGTGATCGACGGCCTCCAGCGGCTGCGGGCTCACCTCTTCAAGCAGCTCCTCGATGACCTTCACATTATGCGGCTCGGCGAAAAAATCGGCGATGGCCCCGGCGACCGCCGGCCCGATCTGTTCGATATTGTCGAGCTCGGCGAAGGCCTCGCCTTCCCTGTCGGCGCCCGCAGCTCGCATCGCCTTGAGGAAGGCCTCGGCAGATCCATAGTTGCGCGCCAGCAGCCGCGCCGTGGTCTCGCCCACATGGCGTAAGCCGAGCGCATAGATGAAGCGGTCGAGCCGCACCGTCCGCCGCGCCTCGATGGCGGCGAACAGCTTCTCGGCCGAGAGCTTGCCCCACCCTTCCCGCTCGGCGAGCTTGGCGGTCGAACGCTTATCGCGCTCCTCAAGCGTGAAGATGTCAGGCGGAGACTGGATCAGACCATCGTCGTAGAACGCCTTGATATGTTTCTCGCCGAGCCCCTCGATGTCGAAAGCATTGCGGGACACGAAGTGTTTCAGGCGCTCGACCCTCTGCGCCGGGCAGATGAGCCCGCCGGTGCAGCGCCTGACCACGTCCTCCTTGCCGGTGTTGGGATTGATCTCGCGCGAGGCGCGGCTGCCGCAGGCGGGGCAGACATCGGGAAAGGCGAATCGTTTCGCGCCCTTAGGCCGCTTCTCCGCAACCACGCCGAGAATCTGCGGGATCACGTCGCCGGCGCGCTGCACGATGACGGTATCGCCGAGGCGGACGTCCTTGCGCGCGATCTCGTCCTCGTTGTGCAGCGTGGCGTTCTGCACCACGACGCCGCCGACGGTGACGGGATCGAGCTTGGCGACGGGGGTGAGCGCGCCGGTGCGCCCCACCTGGATATCGATGTCGCGCAAGATCGTGGTCGCCTTCTCGGCAGGGAACTTGTGGGCGATGGCGAAGCGGGGCGAGCGGGAAACGAAGCCCAGCCGCTGCTGGAAATCGAGCCGGTCGAGCTTATAGACGATGCCGTCGATATCGTAGTCGAGGCCGGCGCGGCCGCTCTCGATATCGTGATAGGTTTCAAGCATTTCCTCGACCGAGCTGATGAGCCTGATCAGGGGATTGAGGGGAAAGCCCCAAGCGCGCAGGACTTGATAGGCGTCCCATTGGGTCTCGGCCGGCAGCTGCGCCACCTCGCCCCAGCCATAGGCGAAGAAGCGCAATGGCCGCTGCGCAGTGACGCTCGCGTCGAGCTGACGGAGCGAGCCCGCCGCGGCGTTGCGCGGATTGGCGAAAAGGCGGTCGCCTTGCCGCGCCTGCTCGTCGTTCAGCTTCTGAAAGGCGGAGCGGCTCATATAGATCTCGCCGCGAAGCTCGAACGGATCCGGGAATCCCTTCGCATTGATGCTGTGCGGAATGTCGGCGATGGTGCGGACATTGGCGGTGACGTTCTCGCCCTCATAGCCGTCGCCGCGGGTCGCGCCTTGCGTGAGCTTCCCCTTCTCATAGCGCAGGGTGATGGAGAGGCCGTCGATCTTGGGCTCGGCGGTGAAGGCCAGCCCCTCGGTCGAGTCGAGCCCGAGAAAGCGCCTGATGCGGTCGAGGAAGTCGCGCACGCCCTCGTCGTCGAACACATTGTTGAGGGAGAGCATGGGCACGCGGTGCACGACCTTGCCGAAGGCCTCGACCGGCGCCGCGCCCACTCGCAAGGACGGGCTGTCGTCGCGAACGAGATGGGGAAAGCGGGCCTCGATCGCC
>JAENXG010000331.1 GCA_016649675.1 Methyloceanibacter sp. | reverse complement strand
GCGGTCACGGTAGGTGGATCAAAGGGAGCAACCGTCCCTGGTAATTACGTCGCTTTGGCGAATGTATGGGAGGACCATCTTCGCCAAGCCACCGGATTAGATGTTCGGATAAAGCAGTACAACTCAATGGACAGCGATCGAGTGAGACGCTGGTGCGATGAGTTCAGCGTCATCCTATTCCCTGAAGCAAACGGTCTGCGCCCCAAATAAAGAAACGGCCCCGGGGACAAGGCGGAGCCGTTCCTTTACGCAATACCTTTAGACCAAGCCTGCGCCCCGTTTGTTAAGAAAACAAAAAGGGCGCGGACCGAAGCCGACGCCCGGCGTCACCACCTCGCCAATGCTGGCGTGGCAGTACCCGCAAGCTCAGCCGCTCGCCTGGACAGGGCCTCGAAACGGCTCGCGCACGCCTGCAGCTCCCGCTTCTCCTCCAGCTCAGTTGCGGAGCTGCCGCGTCCTTGAGGCACGCAAGCGCAAGTCGACAGTGCTATTCCGCGCTCAGGATCATGGCAATCACCCCCGCATCGAAAGGGCGTCGACTTTACCAGCCGACGCCCCTTCCTGCATTTCCTGGCCTTCGTGGCTTACTCTGTTGTTCTGCTCTGGCTGGACCGCGAGTTTTCATATTGCCGCCAAATCTTGAGAGCTTCGTCGAGCGAGGCCTCGACCTCGCTTGCCGCCTCCTCATCGTGGCAATCGCTGGTCTGCGCGTTGCTAATCACTTTGGCCAAATAGCGCGCCAGGTGGTTGCCTAGTGGCGAGTCGTCCAGCGCGTCTTGCTTTCGGGTGAGTATGGCGATGAGGTCCGCCACCCCTTGGCTGAGCTCCGTCGCTTTCATCGTCCCACCTTACTAAGGCCCTGAGTTTAGTCTTCGTCGGTAGGGTCCCTTAACCGAGACGAGGAACGCCACCGTGTCGTCTGGGTCGTGATCGTCCTCGTCTTCGCTAAGTTCGACGCTCTTACTTCTCCAAGCCGCCTGCTCAGCGATAGTAGCGGCGCGCACGACGATATTGGTTTTTCTGTCCCAGAGTGGATGCCCTTCGTTTTCGAGCACCGCAAGATCGGCGCGCACGGCTTCCTCGGCGTCGAGCCACATGTGCCTGCTGCCGGCCTCGCGCTGGCCCTTTTCTTTGGACAGTCTTGGCCCACGGGGAGAGCCGTTGCGATGAAATGCCTTGCAGTCGCTTTGATGTTTGCCGCCTCGGTAGTTACCGCCGCGACGGCGGACGAGTCCTGCAAAGATCAAGCCCGGGAGAACAAGTTCACTGGCGAGACGCTCAAAAACTTTATGACGAACTGCAAGGATGTCGCCACGATGATGTGCGACGGGCAGGCCATTGACCAAAAGCTTTCTGATGAGGCCAAAGACACCTTCACCAAAAAGTGCATCAAGGATGCGGTTGGCAGCAAATGAAAGCGTCGGCTCCGTCAGACTACAGAAGAGCAGGCCATGACGCCGCTCTTGGCGGGCGGTGCCCTTCGCCTGACAGCTGACTTCGCTGCGTCGGCTTCGGCCGGCGCCCTTTTTATTTATTCCAACCATGCTGCAAACGGAGCGCGTGAAGATCTTCGTCGCTGAGCGGCATCGGCGGTTTCGAATCTGGGGGTTGCACGTTTCGAGCCGTGCCGGGCGCACCACTTGGACCCCGGCAGATTTATGCCCGCCAGCGAGCGACCTTGCTCGCGACCATCTCCGCCGCCCAGAGACAATGGTCTACCTTGCCGGAAAACATGCTGATATAGCCGTCCCCATGCTCCGTCACCATCGATGCTGGCGGTGATCTACTTCAAGGCAGTCAAACCGGGGCGACCTCGATCCAAAGTCCTCGAGGCCAAGGGTCGGCGAAGCCTACTAGGCGTAGGCGTGGATCGCCAGGGACCTCCTGAAACATGGAGGTCTCCGGCTATCTGGAAGAGGGTCCAAAGCATCGAGGACCAAATGAGAGGTCTGCCGGCCTCCCCGCCCGCGCGGACGGCTCAGTCCGTAGAATTTCCTGCTCGATTTCCCCCGCGCCCGCTTCCGCATTTGAGTGCTATGATGGATAGAGCGTCCGGCGACGGTCGCCGGAGTGAGGGGGCGCCGATGACAGATGAACCCTATACCGATGAGCGGCAGAATTTCGCGGCGAGAGCCATGGACATGAGCCGCAACGCCTTGAAGGAAGCGATGACGTGGGACCTGTTCAAATGGGTTGTGATCGCGCTTCTCACCGCCAACCTCCTGCTGCTTGCCCTGGTCAGCGGCGGCATCAAGTCCCGCATCGCCGAGCTGAAGCAGGACAGCGGCACCACCGCTGAGGATGCAGCGGATTTCGGCAAGCAGATCGCCGACGCCAAAGCGGGTCTCGCCCAAGCCATCTCCGAGATGCGCTCCGCCCTCCACGACGATGTCGCCCAGATCAGCGCCAAGCTCGATGCCCGCGTCCAGCAGCCACCAAAACCGGCCGCCCCGCCGGTTGCAGCGCCCAAGCCGGCAGCCAAGCCGCGGCCTCAGTGAGCTTTGAGCGCCGCTTGCGCCGCTATCTTCTTGGCTTGCGCCTGCGGTCCCAGAGCTGCTCGTCGAACACGCGCTTGAGCCGCTCATTGGCCGGAATGGCTTCAACCTCACGCGTAAAATCCTCGTATTCGGCTTGCGCCTCGGCGGAAGCGAGACCGTGGCTGAGATCGGCGCGCCACATCAGGAGACGTTTCCAGCCCCTTGCATCGCCGCCCTGCTGGGGCGGCGGGACCCCGGCGGCCATGAGCCGGCGCATGACGGTCTGCGCGGCATCGCCCTCGTCGGAACCGGCCTTGACCAGAAGATCGATCACGGCGGCAACGCGGGCAAGGAGGTTCTCGCTCGGGGGACGGCGCTTGCGCCGGTTTGCGGTGCTCCCACTATGAGCTTGCGCCTTGGGCTGGCGGAGGCTCGCCTCAAGCTCGATGAGGGGTTGCAGGTCCTCCTGCGCGAGTCCCTCCTCGGCAAGCTGGGAGATGACCACGTGAAGACATTGGGCTCCGAGCAAGGTCTTGTCCTCGCTCTCGGCATCGCGCGCATGGACCTGCCGCAGCGCTCTGAGCGC
>JAENXG010000206.1 GCA_016649675.1 Methyloceanibacter sp. | reverse complement strand
CCTTGTAGATCGTAAGCGTAATGCTGCCGCTATCGGCGTTCGCGCTCTGGAGACCGACGCCAAACAGGGCGATCAACGCGACCAAAGCGCCTCGGAGCAGGATCGGAATTCGCATGCCTTGACTCTCCCTCGTTTCAGTCGACGGCGATTTTCGTCCGTTCCACATGACATGCCGCAAGGTGACTTCCCCATTTCGGCCGAGGCCCACCTCACCATCACTCTATCTTGCGAACAAAGGTGCCTTGGGTCAATTCACTAGACGTCCGCTATGGGTCAAAAGCAGAAGTTGAGATACGGCGCTCCTAAACGCGCAGACCCTGGCGATTCTCCATATGCGGGCCAGCGCAAAACTCCTTATGCTCCAGGCGGCTTCAGTCTGGGGAATGCGGCAATGTCGATTTGGGGGAAGTTGGCCGGCGTGGCGGCAGAGTTGGCGAGGGGCGGCCCGATCGCCGCGCTGCTGGGTGGCGTCGGCTCTCAGGAGCAGGACGGATCGGCGGAGAACCAAGTGGCGTTCACCGTTGGCGTGATCGCGCTAGGTGCTAAGATGGCGAAGGCCGACGGCGTCGTTACCGATGATGAGGTGAATGCCTTCAAGGAGGTGTTCAAGATACCCCAGGGCGAGATGACGAACGTCGCCCGGGTCTTTAATCTGGCCAAGCAGGACGTCACCGGTTACGAGGCCTATGCCGAGCAGCTTGCCGCCATGTTCAAGGGCGACCGCAAGCTGCTCGAGGACGTGCTGGAAGGCCTGTTCCACATCGCCAAGGCCGACCGGGTGCTGCATCCAAACGAAGAACAGTTTCTGGCTCAGGTTGCCAAGCGTTTTGGCATCACCGAGACCGAGTTCAGCTACATCAAGGCGCGCCACGCGACTGCGACGAAGCGTAACCCTTACGACGTGCTGGGGGTGAAACCGAGCATTGGCAATGACGAGCTGAAGAGCCACTACCGCAAGCTGGTGGTGGAAAACCATCCCGACAAGCTGATGGCCCGCGGCGTGCCGAAGGAGTTCGTCGCGATCGCCACCGAGAAGGTCGCCGCCATCAACGAGGCCTATGGCCAGATCGCCAAGGAACGGGGGATTTAGCCCTCTTCCCCGATGATAGTTCGGGCATTCGCAAAAGGGATACGGCGAGGCCAATGATGACCCAACGCAATTCGCTTCCGGATGTCCGCTTTGGGTCATTAGCGGACATCGCGGCTATCGCTAAATGGCCCATCAATGGCCCTCTCCCAGCCGACTTTCCGTCTCCTTTTTCCTTATCTTAGCCCTGCGCCGCAGCGCGATACCGACTCGAATCCTCGTCGGTTCCTGACAACCCCAACAAGCAGACGGAGAAGATCACGATGAAGCGCATCGCGTTGATTACATTGATTCTGACTTTCTTAGCGACACCGGCTTTTGCTCAAGTGGTCCGTGCCACATGGTACGGCAACGAACTTCGAGGCCATCGCACAGCCTCTGGTGAAGCGTTCAATCCGGCCGGCAGGACCGCCGCACACAAGTCGCTTCCCTTCGGCACCTGTCTTATGATTGGCAATCCTCAGACTGGCCGCAAGGTTGTGGTCCGAGTAAATGACCGCGGACCTTTCACGCCAGGAGTGGCGCTGGACCTTTCCTCGGGAGCCGCCGCAGCTATTGGTATGCGCTCTACACAAAACGTGACCATGAGCCATTGTTAGGCGAATAGGCGCTCGTGTTTTGGCATACGGGCTCTTGACCCTTAACCAGTCGTTAACCAACCCAGGGCACCGTCGATCACAAGCAACGCACACCGCTTCTCAGCAGAATGGTGTTGCGTAAGGAGCGGCCCCGGCTGAGCGAGCGGGGCCGTTCTTCCAACGGTGAGGTGCGACGATGACAGAAACTAGACGCTTCTTAGTTTGGGTCGACCGCAGCCGCCAGAGCATCTTTGGACCTGCCTCTAATCCGGTAAATAGAAACGGAGCGCTTCTGCAATTTGATGAAGAGGATCGAGCGCGATCGGAGTGCGACCGACTCAATGCTCGATCGAGCAACTCCCACATGCACTATAGCGTCAAACTCGCGCCCAAGCCTGCTGCGGATCCCCGTTAGTTTCCGGTTCTTCTACGGGCTGCGAGGGCTATATGCACTGTCGGCGCGGACGCATAGCACGCGCACCCAACTCGCGGAGGCAAGGTAGCCGCCCGCGATCGCCAGTGCCATTGCCATTCGTATCATAGGGGGCTCTCCTCCGCTGCGCCGGCGTTTGCGGCCTGCCCCATCAACTTGAAAAATGAACTCTTGTTCGTGCGGCTCGGGACGGGGCCAACCGCTAAGGGATACAAGGCATGGCTGTTGACGCAAATTAAGGCGGGACATTCGCCTCTAGTTGGGGCGCGCTCCATGTCCCCTTTGGGTCAGTAGCCGACGTCGCCAAGTGCCAAAAGCGGACTCTCTGAGCCTAGTGGTGGGCAGCCCTGGCCACGACCGGCTACCGGCTTCACGAGGTCGGGTGCGTCCCTCCGTTTAAGTCTTGGGTTGTGGAGCAGGATGCAATCGGCGCCGCTCGGTCCGGCACGCCGTGAAGGGCACCAAATTCAGTCTGGCGCGTTAGAGTAATAACGGGGGCGATGCTGACAAGGAGAACCCCCGTGGCTCAACACTCGCCTCTCCAACACCGCCGCGCGCTGATCGTCGATGATGAGATCGTTTTCGCGATTAATCTAGAAGCAGATATGCACGCATTGGGGTTCGACATTTGCGATCTAGCGGCAAATGGACAGCAAGCCTCCACTCTTGCAATGACCAATCAGCCCGATGTTGTCCTGATGGACATCAATCTCGAAGGGGGCCGCGAAGGTATCGAGGTCGCTAGGTGGCTTCGTACGGTATGCGAGGTGCCCATCGTCTTCATCACCGGCTACAGTGATCGCGACACCGTCGAGCGCATCCACCGGCAAGTTCCTGGCGCTTGTGTTTTGTCCAAACCAATTTATCGCGATCGACTTGCCGCAGCCGTGGCAGCAGTTAGCCATCCAGCAACATTTAACCAAGTGTCATGACGGCCCCTGATCGTTTCATCGCGTGGTGCAAGCAAGAGCAAGCGAGCATCGAGCAACAGGTTGAGCTCTTGGAAGCCGGGAAAGTGCGGACTGGCGAGGACATAGGAGCTGGCTGGATCGATACCACCGCCGAGTCCCTAGAACGCGCCAAAGCACGCCTCGCTGAGCTTAATGATCTTTTGACCGAGGCCGGGAAGGCCACCGTTGTGAAGCCGGATGCCCTATAGCGGGTCTTAGAGTTTCGACACGGAGCCGGCGCTAGTTTGCAAGCAACCTGGGGCGGGCAGCGGACTACTGAAAGGCCGTAGCAAGAGCAAACACGAAAACCAACGTCATTCCGGCAATAAAACTTCCCGCAATAAAGCCTGTACCGTCACCTCTCATAAGATCGGCCATGACAACCTCCATCCGCATCGACGGCATCAGTGAGCGGCCACCTTTTCCCTAGCAGCCGATAAGACGTCGGAACGCATCCAGCCGGTTCGCAATGTTTCTGGATCGGCGATCTGAACCCACTCGGCATCCTTTGTTGCGACTTGAATCACCTCGGCGCCCGCATAAGCCACACCGACCAAATCCGCGCTCGCAGTCGGCCCATCGCGGATGTCTGCCGTGACATCGACGGTCCAGACTAGGTTGTTCTGATCAGTTAGGACGCCCGTGGCTTCGATCGGCAGGGGCAAAATGATGACTTCTGGCCAATCGACGGTGGCGGAGTGCGGGTCTTCGGCCTCCGCGGAGCAAAGAGCGATCGGTCCCAAATTCATTATGGTGGCTAAGCAACTCACAGCCGCTACAAGCGAGAGAACTCGGTTCATGCGAGCCTCCATCAGCCGTTTCATGCATAACGCCACTTCATTCCAATCGTTCCGCCCGCCATTTCGATGAGCCCGGGCTTCGACGCGGCAGAGATGGCGCAAACGACGTTTTCCGCGGAACAGCTCCAGGCAGTGCTCCGGGCATAACCGGTGGAATAGGCGCCGGACCTTCGGCTGATAGGGTTTGAGCTTGAGCGCTGGCGCCTCGCCGCGTTTATGAGTACCCGGCCTAGTGAGCCGCCATGGCCTCACCCGATCCGCCCATGACCGGGGCTCCAAAAACTCCGGGGTGGCGCAGAAATTGTATAATCTTCGGCATCGAGGTTCCTACAAAATCCACGCTGCCTTTAGAATCGGCAAAATCAAGCTCTTGTCGCAGATCTAGAAATTTAAATTGAGACGGGGGCTTGAAGGAAATTCATTATTGTTCTATCTTTGTTCTGCGATGGCCGCAGACCAGCGGCTAGCCGAGGCGACGAAGACGGAAAACCACCGTCCTTCTAATGCCAACGCAAAATCGCCAGCGCAAGGCGAAGGCAACCTGACAGACCAGTTGGGTAAGCTGGCGTGCTTGGGCCGACGCCGCAAGACCGATCCCCTCCCCAGCTAGACCAAGCTCGGGTGAGGAGAAGCTCTCGGAATCCGGGGCGGATCGCGTCTTCATCCAAGCGTCGGCGGCCCGCGTATGCGGGTCGGAAACGCAAAGTTCCTCTACAGGTGGGCCCGGCGGCTTAGCCGGGCCCAATGCTGTGGCGCCGTTAGGT
>JAENXG010000146.1 GCA_016649675.1 Methyloceanibacter sp. | reverse complement strand
CGCCACCCGCGCCATGTTCGAGGCGCTGTGGGGACGGCCGCTCGATGAAGAGCCGGGCCTGCGCATTCCCAACATGATGGATGCCGCGGTCGACGGCTCGTTCAAGGGCCTCTACATCCAGGGCGAGGACATCCTCCAGTCCGACCCGAACACGCAGCACATGGCCGCAGGCCTTGCCGCCATGGAGTGCGTGGTGGTGCAGGACCTGTTCCTCATCGAGACGGCGAACTACGCCCACGTCTTCCTGCCGGGCTCGACCTTCCTCGAGAAAAACGGCACCTTCACCAATGCCGAGCGGCGCATCCAAAGGGTTCGCAAGGTGATGGCGCCGCGCAACGGCTACGAGGACTGGGAGATCACCCAGCTCCTCTCCAACGCGCTTGGCTATCCCATGCACTACGACCATCCATCTGAGATCATGGACGAGGTGGCAAAGCTCACGCCCACCTTCGCCGACGTCTCCTTCAAGAAGCTCGACGAGCTCGGCTCGGTGCAGTGGCCCTGCAACGCCAACGCGCCGGAAGGCACGCCGATCATGCACATCAACGGCTTCGTGCGCGGCAAGGGCAAGTTCGTCATCACCGAGTACGTGGCGACCGACGAGAAGACCGGGCCCCGCTACCCGCTGCTGCTCACCACCGGGCGCATCTTGAGCCAGTACAATGTCGGCGCGCAGACGCGGCGCACCGCCAATGTCGTCTGGCACGAGGAGGATCGCCTCGAGATCCATCCCCACGACGCCGAGCAGCGCGGCGTGCGCGACGGCGACTGGGTGAAGCTTGCAAGCCGCGCCGGCGAGACGAGCCTCAGGGCAGAGATCACCGAGCGCGTGGCGCCGGGCGTGGTCTACACCACCTTCCATCACCCGAGCACGCAGGTGAACGTGGTGACCACCGAGTTCTCCGACTGGGCCACCAACTGCCCCGAATACAAGGTGACGGCCGTGCAGGTGATGCCGTCGAACGGGCCGTCGGAGTGGCAGGAGGAGTATGAGGAGCTCTCGCGCCAGGCGCGGCGGATCGCCGAGCCGCTGATCGCGGCGGAGTAGTCGGCCCGTGCCGCTTATCGTCGGCGTTCCTTGCATCCTAACCGGAGAGCGTGCCCGCCATGTCGCCTGACCGTCTCGTCTATATGGCGAACCAGATCGGCAAGTTCTTCGAGGTGCAGCGCGCCGACGAGGTCGTTCCTGGAATCGCAAATCATATCAAGATGTTTTGGGATCCGAGGATGCGCAACGCGATCTTCGCCTATCTCGATGCTGGGGGCAACGGGCTCGATCCCCCGGTCAAGGAAGCCATTCTCCACCTCAAGGAGCATGCCGGGGAACCGGGGCATAGAACGGAAACGAGCTTCCAGGGCACTTAGCCGGGAAGTTCTTCCGGAGAGGCGCTCCCCTTTCGGTACGGCGTTGGCAGATGCTAAGAAGCCCATCGTGCTCGCCCTTTCGCCCGAGGAACTGACGGCCATCAAGCTCAGCTTGCGCGTCGCGACATGGGCGACGATCATGAGCCTGCCGTTCGGCGTCCTCGTCGCGATGCTGCTGGCCCGCGGCCGCTTTTACGGCCGCTCGCTCCTCAACGCGCTGGTGCTCCTGCCGCTCGTTCTGCCGCCGGTGGTAACGGGCTACGTTCTGCTGCTCCTGTTCGGCCGCCAAGGGCCGCTCGGGCGCTGGCTCGCCGAGACGCTCGGCATCGTCTTCGCTTTTCGCTGGACCGGGGCGGCGCTCGCCTGCGCGGTGATGGGCTTTCCCCTGATGGTGCGCGCCATCCAGCTTTCGGCGGCGGCGGTCGACCGCAGGCTGGAGCAGGCCGCGAGCACGCTCGGGGCGAGCCCGCCTCTCGTCTTCCTCACCGTGACCTTGCCGCTGATGGCGCCCGGGATCATCGCCGGCGCCATTCTCGCCTTCGCCCGCGCCATGGGCGAGTTCGGCGCCACCATCACTTTCGTCTCCAACATTCCCGGCGAGACGCAGACGCTGCCCACCCTGATCTATACTTTCACCCAGGTTCCAGGCGGCGATGCAGGCGCACTCAGGCTGACGCTGATCTCACTTGCCATCTCACTCACCGCGATCCTCGCTTCCGAGTGGCTGGCGCGGGAGGTCGGCCGCAGGGTGAGCGCCGACTGAGGTGAAATCCGCCCCAACTGGTTCGTCATGCCCGGCAGAAGTGCCGGGCATCCACGAATTTTTTGACAAAGAAGAACAAGACGTGGATGGCCGGGACAAGCCCGGCCATGACGGCCCATGTGAGAGGGGATACCGGTCTAGGGCATGATGGCGACCCCCCAAGGCAGCCGGCCTACGGGCACCGACTTCTCGGCCTTGAGCGTGTCGACATCGATCACCGTCAGGTCGTTGGTGAGGCCGTTGGCGACATAGAATTTCTTGCCGTCGGGGCTGAGCTCGCCATGCCAGGGCCGCTGGCCGACCAGGATGTAGTCCTTGACCTCCTTGGTCGCGGTGTCGATGACGCCCACGCGATTGGCAGGACCGAGGGCCACGAGGAGCGTCTTGCCGTCCTTGGTGAAGTCCATGCCCACCGGCTGCAGCTGCTCGGGCCTGACCCCCGGCACCTCGAAGGTGATCTTCTTGATGACCTTCCAGGTCTTCGGATCGATCACCGAGATGCTGCCGCCGACCTCCGAGGAGACCCAGAGCTCCTTGCCGTCGGCGGTAAACTTGGCTTCGCGCGGGCGGCTGTCGACGAGCACATTGGCGATCAACTTCATGCTGGCATTGTCGATGACGTGCGCCATGCTCGTGCTCTCCGAGGTGGCGACGGTATATTTGCCGTCAGGGCTCACGCTCATGCCCTCGGGCTCGACGCCGACCGGCACCTCGCCGAGAACCTCGCCGCTCTTGATATCCATGATGGTGACGAGACTGTCGTCCTCATTGGCGATGTAAATTTTCTTGCCGTCCGGATCGATGGCCATCAGCTCAGGGTCGGGCCCGGATTCGAGCTCGCGGCTCTTCTCCAGGGTCTTGGTGTCGATGACGTCCATGATGTCGCCGTCGCCGGCGGCGACGAACAGCTCCTTGAAGTCGGGGCTCAGCACGATGCCGCGCGGACGCCGTGACACTTTGATGGTCTTGATGACCTCGAGCGTATCGCCGTTGACCACGGTGACGGTGTTGTCCTTCTCGTTGGAGACGAAGATGGTCGCGGCAGAAGCGGGAGCGGTGAGCAGAAGGAGCGCTGTCGCGCAGACTGCGGCGGGGATCATGCGAGTCATGGGTTTACCTTTGGTGCTCGTTATTGGAGTTTGCACTTGGTCTCAGGCTTGTCGAAGCCAAGCGTGTCGGTGAGGTTGGTCTCATGCAGGAAGCCCTCCTGCGGCGAGACCGAGACGGGAACGCGGGGACCCCCGCCAAGGATGATCGGCTGCCGCAACTGATGATCCCAGGTGCGGAAGCTCATGGCCTGTCCCTTGAAGCCTTCGAGCTTGAACTGGTCCGAGAGCAGAAACGCCTTTACCTCGGGAGGGGCGGTCTTGCCCGAGCGCATGATGCCGTCGGTCAGCGCCCGGCCGCCAAGCCAGGCCGTATAGTCGCGCTCCACCGGCCGGCGCTTGGCGAGCTTGGGCAGCCCGTTCTGGAAGTGCATGGCGCCGTACTCGGTGTAGGACGGGTCCCACGCAAGCGCCTGAAGCCCCTGGGTTCCCGCGACGGGCCGAGGCAGGTAGGTCCGGTAGGCCAGGTAATCGCCGAACCCCTCATCGGTATTGATGACCCACACCACATCGTGGTCGGGCGCGCCTTGCGTCTCCATGGGAATTTGCGACTGCACCTGCTGATAGCCTGAGTCCGTATTTCGCGCGCCCGGCGGGAGGTCGTAGACCTTCTCGCCGACGATCTTGCCTCCGTAGCGGGCAGCCGAGCGCTTGACTTGGGCGAAGTAGTCTTTATCGGCCGGGGTATCGCCGCGAATCACGAACCATCTCGGCCATTTCTTCCAAATGAAATACTGCGCCAGAGCATCGGCGCGCATCGCCCAGTCGGGGATGATGTGGAAGACGTTGGAGCGGCACAGCTCCTGGCGAAGCGCCTCGTTATTGGAGCGGATATTCACGATGATCGAGTTCTTGGCCTCGGGCAGGTCGGCCACAGCGATCAGGTCGGGCGCCTCGAGATCGGCAATGATGAAGGCATCGCCGCCCTTGAGGACCTCCTTCGCCTTGGCCACGACGTCAGCGTCGGCCGGCACGATGGCCTCGACCAGAGTGAAGGCATAACCGACGAAGCGCCCCGCCTGAACGGCTTCCTTGATGATGAGGCGAGCCCCCTGGATGCCCTTGTCGAAGATCGGCTTCTCCGCATAGGAGAGCGGCAACGGCTCTTCATATTGCTTGCCGAGATAGACGATGGGCACGGTGGCCTTGATCGGTACCTCGCCGGAAGGGACTTCGGCAGGACCGGCTTCGGCTGGAGGAGCGGACGGCGTCGCGGTGCCGGCAGCGGCCGGCGCTTGGGGCGTCACAGCGGCAGGCGGGGTGCCGGAAGGCGCAACGGGCGTCTCGGCCAATGCCGGTGCAAGCAGGGTTGAGACGAAAACACCAAAAGCCGCCAAGGAAAGAATCCGCTTGGGGCTTTGACGCAAACAACCAGCCGATACACGCATTGGCGAAAGCTTTGCTCTTATGACGCTCGCGACGATCGGGGATCGAAAGAGCGAGGGTGCTCCACGGATGCCGCGAGACAAGCGGCAATCCGGGCGCGCAATTTTTCAGACCTGCCACCAAATGGCAATGCGCACTGCACAATTTGCCAAGTCTGCTGCCAGGACTAAGGAGCTGAAATTTCCCGATATATAGGCCGTAAGCAATCGGCCTTCCAGATCATGGTAATCTTTATGCCACCCATTGGCGGCGCGCCCACGCGCGGGAACGGACGTGCGGGGTTCTTGCGCCAAGCGAAAAGCCGCCAAGCCCAGAAGGCTTGACGGCTTTTGCAACAAATCCCTGGGCCCAGGACCCCGGGGGCGCCCAGCCTATTGCGCCGGTGCGTAGGGCGTGTCGACCTGCTTCATCGAGCTCGGATTGACCGAGCGGATGAAGGCGATGATCCGCCACAAATCGTCGCTGGTCTTGATGATGTCGCCGAAGGGCGGCATCGGACCGACCACGACCTCGTGCTTGACGCGGGTGTAACCATCCTTCTGCAGCGCATCAGAGCCCAAGGTGACCAAGCGGAACAGCGTGTCGTCACCGGCGCCATAGACCCAAGTGTCGTTGGTGAGCGGCGGGCACATGCCGCCGCCGCCACCACCGCCATGGCAGCCATTGCAACCGGCGGAGAGGAATCTGTGGTGACCCTCCTCGGCGATGGCGGCGATGTCAGCGTTGTAGGGGTCCTTCAGCTCGCCTTTCGGCGTGCTCGCGACGAGGTCACGCGGCGGCGTGGCGGCACCGAGCATCGGTCCGCCTGGTTGCCGCTTGTCGTCGGTCTGCTTCCCTGCCTGATCGGCTGGCGCCGCATGGACGCCAAGAGGAGGCGCATCGGCCGGCGGAGTCGGCAACGTGTCGTGGTTATCATCGACGGCGTAGGCCTTCCAAGCGAAGGCACTCACGCCCGCTATGACAGCCAAGGTCAAAAGTCCAATGATGATTTTGCGCACAGTTCGTTTCCTTACCCTAGTTGCCTTTGGTTAGTTGACCTCATCGAAATAAAGGTCGGTAGGATAGACATTGGAACCACGCTTGGTCCACTCTCCTTGATCGGCCGTGCGCGGTTCCACGAGCCACCCGATACCGTGCCGCCGGTCGAGCCAAAGATCCCCAACATACTTCGCCTCCTTACCAGTCTCCCGGGTGGCGCCGCATGCGCGCAAGCTCGCCGGCTCCGGAAAATTTGCCGCCGTCAGATCTCCTTGACAGCAAACATGACCTCTAGCCCCGGGCCTAAGGCAAGAGTGAAGGTCAAGCCTGCCGTCGAGCCGGAGATGGCTCCAGCAAGGAGATGTGCTCGGAGCCGCTAGCCCGGACCGCCGGCCCCGGAAGGAGTCATCCTTGCAGGGACTAGTTTTTCGGGAGGATTGCTTCCAGGAGGATTAATCGAACGAATAAAGGCGATGATTTTCCAAAGGTCGTCCGAGGTTTTCACGGAGAAACCCATCGGCGGCATTGGTGCGTGCACGCTGCCAAACTGTATGCGGGTGAAGCCCGATTTTTCCAGCT
>JAENXG010000373.1 GCA_016649675.1 Methyloceanibacter sp. | reverse complement strand
GGCCAAGGCTCGGTGGTCTCGCCGATCCTAGCCAATATCTACCTGCATTACTGCTTCGACCTCTGGGCTGAGCGCTGGAGACGGCAGGAGGCCCGGGGCGACATGATCGTCGTGCGATATGCCGACGATCTGGTTGTCGGCTTCGAGCATGAGGGCGACGCACGGAACGTGTCAACGATTTTGAGACAGCCCAGTGTGGAATTTAAGCTCGGATGTTTAGCGTTTTCGGCGGTGGATTGATCCAGGTCGCGATTGGCTTTGCAGGGGGTTCGGGCTCCTTTCTGACGAAGCGTTCCGGGTTTCTGTTGAAGGCGCCATCGAGGATGTTCTGGCGAGCGGCGTGGATTGCGTCGGCCTGACCGTAATGCACCTGATCGGGCGTCATCAGGCCGATGCCGGCATGATGATGCTCCTGATTATACCAATCGAAGAAGTTGCGGCAGAACGCCTTGGCATCCTGAATGCAGCCGAAGCGCTGTGGGAATTGCGGCTGGTACTTCATCGTTTTGAAGTGGCTTTCCGAGAACGGATTGTCATTTGAGGTGTGTGGCCGACTGTGGGATTTGGTGACGCCGAGATCGGCGAGCAGGAGCGCCGTGGCCTTGGCTCGCATGGGACCACCACGGTCGGCATGCAGGGTCAACTGGCCGGGCGGCGCGGGATGTTTGGCGGTGGCATCATTGAACAGTGCCGTGAACACGGTGGCGCTTTCTCTGTCGGCGACGCACCAGCCGACGATCCTGCGGCTGAAGATATCGATGATGACGTAGAGGTAGAAGTAGGTCCATTTGGCCGGCCCCATCAGCTTCGTGATGTCCCACGACCAGACCTCGTTGGGTGCTCGCGCCAGCAGCTCCGGCTTTTTGTAAATCGGATGGCGCAGGTGATCGCGGCGATCGCGGACTTCTTGGCTTGCGGCCAGGATGCGGTACATGGTGCGGATCGAGCAGTGGTAGACGCCCTCGTCGAGCAGGCTGGCGTAGACTTCGGCGGGTGCCTGATCGGCAAAGCGCGGCGCGCGCAGAAGGTCGAGCATAGTTTGTCGTTCCACGATGGTCAGCGCACGCTGTGGGCTCGGTCTGGGACAACGCACGGCCAACGGCCGGGCCAGACGGGCGCGTTGGCGGTAGACGCTGGCGCGCGACACGTTCAGAGCCGCGCAGGCACTGGCGGTCAGACCGGGTGTCGGCGCCAGGGCAACAACTGCATCCATCATGACTCGTCGTCGCTGTCTGGCGTCGCCAGCGGGATACCCAACAGTGCCGCAACTTTTTTTTGGACTTCGATGATCGCTTCGGCGTGCTCCAATCTCCGCCCGAGCCGTGCATTCTCCCGCCTGGCCCGCGCCAGTTCCGCCGCCAAAGGATTCAACACCGCGCGCTTGGGTCCCCGCTTAGCGGGCGTCAGCGCACCGAGGGCTCCACTGTCGCGCAGTCGCCGCCAGTCCGTCAGGATCGATGAGTACAAGCCTTCTCGGCGCAGGATTGCTCCGATCCCACCAACGTCGGCGGCGGCGTCAGTCTCTGCCAGAACACGCAGCTTCGTCTGCACCGTAAAAGTCCGACGCCGCGGCCGATCCGACAATTCGGGCGCCGCCGTCGCCGGGGCCGGCACTGCGGTCGGCCTCCGGCCTCCCTCCGCACCAGCCCCGGCGGCACCGTCCGTTTTAACTTCTTTGTTTTGCATGACCACGTGATGGTTGTCCTACGCCCATGTGAGGCTAAACTTTCGGGACTCCGATGTCTCACCATCATTGGCACGGAGGGGGATGCCTTTGAGCGAGATCAATGATCATGTCCAGTTCCGGTCCCGGCGGGAAAAATGCCTAATAGAGTAAAGGCCGCCTCAGTCTGGCGGCCTCGTTCATTTTGAACCAAGCGTGCAATGCCGGTTGGCACAAAGCTGCCGATCCGGGATATCCGCTATCCCCTTGGCAACCGCACTTACAGCTCGATAACGACCGCTAATTGGCTAATCAGCGATGCGACCTTATCAAGGTGCGCTTCATCGTGCTCATCAACGGCGTGCGACAGCTGCGCAACACACTCGTCGTAAAACGGGGACGCTTCAATGTGGAACGAAGATTGCGAAGCGGTTTCCATCGAATGCACTCCCATTGACAGCGTTACGTTTATCTCTGATCGAAAGTCCACACACCTTACGATTTGCCGGGATGATCGTACGCACCCTAATTCATGGCCACGACACCAGCGTTGATCGTAGTCGCGTACGCTACCCAGACCAGGTACGGCGCCAAAAGCCAAGCAGCGAGTCGATCGATTCGTGAGGCCGTGACCATCGTCATGGCGACCGCGACCAGCAGCGCAACTATTATAATCAGAGCCGATCTGGTGCCGTGCCAGCCGAAGAACACGGGTGACCACAGCGCGTTGAGGGCCAGTTGCACCAGGAACCAGGTCATCGCTCTGGTGCGAGCCGGGGATGACGGCTTCCGATCCCAAAGCCTCCAAAAGCTGATGCCCATGAGCACGTAGAGTATGGTCCAGACGATGGGGAACGCCAACGGCGGAGGCGTCCAAGATGGTTTTGCAAGAGAGGCGTACCATGTCGCAATCTCCGGCCTCGTCACCAAAGATTCCAGCACACCCACGCCGAGACACATGATCAGACTCAGGACCAGACGCGCTATTGATTTCGATCCCATGCAATG
>JAENXG010000354.1 GCA_016649675.1 Methyloceanibacter sp. | reverse complement strand
GGCGCCGCTCGCGGCATCGACTTTCATCTCGATCTCATGACCGCTCGCGTCCTCGCCCTCGACCTTCCAGACGCCACGGTGGTCAAGTTTGACCTCGTCGATCTTCACCATGCCCTTGCCGAACGCCATATCGCGGACATCATCGATATTGACCGGAGCGGCAGCGGCAGGGACGGCAAAGCCAAGGCTTATGGCGAAGACGGTTGGGATGAGACGCATCGCTGTCACTTTCCTGAATGCTCCTGACGGGACAGACGGCTGTGCATAAGGAGCGGAAGCCTCCTTGCCGGTTGCCGCCACGAAGGCCAGATCATAGGGCAGGATCATAGGAGAACAGCTCCCCTTTGCGTCAATATCTCGATCTCCTCGCCCGCATTCGCAACACCGGCGTCCGCAAGGACGACCGGACTAACACCGGCACGCTCAGCCTGTTCGGCCACCAGATGCGCTTCGACCTGGCGGAAGGCTTTCCGCTCGCCACCACGAAGAAGCTGCACGTGAAATCGATCATCCATGAGCTGCTCTGGTTCCTGCAGGGCTCGACCAATGTTCGCTACCTGAATGAGCATGGGGTGAGCATCTGGGACGAGTGGGCCGACGAGACGGGCGAGCTCGGGCCCATCTATGGAAGGCAATGGCGCTCCTGGCCCGCGCCTGATGGAAGGCATATCGACCAGATCGCGCTCCTCGTTGAGGAACTGAAGCGCGATCCCGATTCGCGCCGGCACATCGTGAGCGCCTGGAATGTGGGCGAGCTCGACCGGATGGCGCTATCCCCCTGCCACTGCCTGTTCCAGTTCTACGTGGCGGACGGGCGCCTCTCCTGTCAGCTTTATCAGCGCTCCGCTGACATCTTCCTCGGCGTGCCCTTCAACATCGCCTCTTACGCGCTTCTGACGCTGATGGTGGCGCAGGTGACGGGGCTTGAGCCTGGAGAGTTTGTGCACACGTTCGGCGACGCCCATCTCTATCTCACCCATCTCGACCAGGCCGACGAGCAGCTCAAGCGCGAGCCCCGCGCGCTGCCGCGCCTGGAGATCAATCCCGAGGTGACCTCGCTGTTCGACTTCGCCTATGAGGACTTCAAGCTCGTTGGCTACGATCCGCACCCGGCGATCCGTGCCGAGGTCGCAGTGTGAGCTCTGGGAGGCAGGCGGCGGCCGAGCCCGTCATCGCCCTGGTCGTGGCCATGGGCGAGAACGGCGCCATCGGTCGGGGCGGGGACCTGCCCTGGCGCCTCTCCAGCGATCTACGCCAGTTCCGTAAGATCACCATGGGCAAGCCCGTCCTCATGGGCCGGCGCACCTTTAAATCTCTTCCGCGCGTTCTCGATGGCCGCCTCAACATCGTGCTCACCCGCGACCGCGGCTTTGTCGCACCTGACGCGGTCATGGCCCGCAGTCTGGAGGAGGGACTTGCCGAGGCGCGGCGCTCGGCGGAGCGGACTGGCGTTGATGAGATCGTGGTGATCGGCGGCGAAGACGTCTTCCGCGCCGTGCTTCCCGCTGCGTCCCGCATCTATCTCACCGAGGTGCATGCCTCGCCCCAGGCCGACACCTGGTTTCCCGAAATCGACAGAGGCGAATGGCGCGAGGTCTCCCGCGAGAGGCATGCGGCGGGTCCGAAGGACGATCATGCCTTCAGCTTCGTCGTGCTCGAGCGGGCTCACGGTACCTCGGCCTGAGGGGCACCCCGCACATTGCACCGCACCGGTGACTGGCCTATAACCCTTCCGATCCTTGTCGCAGGACCGCCATTTTGATGCGGCTAGTCTTGATCTTCTAGCAGCTCACACCCCGGCCGGTCCCGGCGCCACCCTTTACCAGACATCAGGACGAAGTTGCATTATGCCTTGGAGCAATCAAAGCGGAGGCGGCGGTTGGAAGGGCGGCGGGGGGCCATGGGGCCCGCGTCCCGGCAGCCCAGGCCAGCAGCCTGACCTGGAAGAGATTTTGCGCCGGAGCCAGGACCGGATCCGCCAGGCGATGCCCGGCGGCCGCATGGGCGGACCCTTCGCCGTGCTGCTCGCGGTCGTGCTTGTCGCGCTGGTCGGCTTTTTCGGCTTCACCGTGCGGGTGAACCCCGAAGAGCTCGGTATCGTGCTGAGATTCGGCCAATATGTGCGCCAGGTTACGCCCGGCCTCAACTTCCGCTGGCCCTATCCGATCGAGGAGGTCGATCTGCCGAAGGTCACCCGCGTCAACCGCATTGAGATCGGCATGCGCGGCTCCTCCGACAGCCGCGACTCCTCGAGCACGATCCGCGCCGTTCCCGAGGAAAGCCTGATGCTGACCGGCGACGAGAACATCGTCGATGTCGACTTTGTCGTGTTCTGGCGGATCGCCGACGCGCCGGACTATTTGTTCAACATTCAGGACCCGGAAGGCACCGTGAAGGACGTGGCCGAGAGCGCCATGCGCGAGATCGTCGGCCAAAGCGACATCGAGCCCATCCTCACCGAGGCGCGCGCCAAGACCGAGTCGGATGTTCAAGCCCTGATGCAGAAGGTTCTCGACAGCTATGGCGCCGGCATCCAGGTCACCCAGGTGCAGCTGCAGAAGGTCGATCCGCCGCTGCAGGTGATCGATGCCTTCCGCGACGTGCAGGCGGCGAGAGCCGACCAGGAGCGCCTGCAGAACGAGGCGCAAGCCTACGCCAACCGGATCATCCCCGAGGCGAAAGGCGAGGCCGAGCGCATCCTGCAGGCCGCGCAGGGCTATCGCGACCAGGTCATCGCCGAGTCCAAGGGTGAGGCTGACCGCTTCCTCAAGGTCTACGAGCAATACAAGAAGGCACCCGAGGTGACCCGCAGACGCATGTTCATCGACACCATGG
>JAENXG010000416.1 GCA_016649675.1 Methyloceanibacter sp. | reverse complement strand
CTCCGGGTGGAAGTCCGCTCTGGGTCAAAAGCTGGCGTCGCTGCGGCCCATAGAGTTGGTCCGCTAAGTGCCATAAGCGGACACTACCCGGAAATCCGCCTCAGGCATGAACTCACGCGCCGGACGGCACCAGAAGCGGTCGAAGTTCACGCCGGCCGAGACCTCGCCCCACACATCTTCCAGCTGGTCTTCGAGGTGGAAACTCGTGCCGGTGGAGACGAGGGCGGAAAAAGAGATGCGGCTGCTCGTCGAGCATATGGCTGTGGATGGCCGATCTCATTCCCAGGGGGTCTACATTGGTGAAAACGCCCATAGGCCGACGGGGCTACATCCAGGTTTGCGGACCAATGACCAGTGCGGTGCATCTGCGTCCTGCTAAAGAAAGGGCTAAAGCTAAACGGGACGCCGCCCGAAGCTGGCGCCCCAAATCTCGTTTGCTCAACTCGAGTTAAGGCATGACCCTTCTTCAAGCCTTGGTGCTGGGCATAAGTGGAGGGACTGACCGAGTTCCTGCCGATTTAGTCGACGGGTCACCTTCTCTTGGCGGCGAAGCTTCTCGGTTTGGCGCAGACCGATTTTCAGAAGAGCTTCGAGATCGTGATTCCGCTCGGGGTCATCGGCGGTGGTTGTTCTCTATTGGCAGAGCTTCCTGCGACCAGAAATCCTGGCCAAGGTGGTCGTGGCTTTCGTGCCGACGGGGGTCATCGGACTTGCCCTCTATCCTTTGGTCAAGACCTCGGCAATGAGTTGGTCGTGCTCTTGGCGCTTGGTCTCGGCGGCTTGGTCCTGATTGCATTCGAGCTCTTCCACAGGGAGCCTGCAGGCGCCGTCGAAAACGTCAAGTCGATTACCTATCCGCAGGCCATCAGGATCAGTTTATTTCAAGCCCTGGCGATCGTGCCGGGCGTCTCGCGTTCTGGCGCCACCATTGTGGGTGGACTTGCGATGGATTGCCGCCCGTTTACATGTTCAAACTTAAGGCCAAATCGGAAGAATGGGTGGAAAGCTAACCAGTGCACAAGCGCGACTGTCATTGCCATGAATACGGCGGCGAAGATCACGTCGCTTGGAAAGTGACCGCCTTGCCCGATCCGTATGATGCCGATAAGGCTACCAGCGACGAGGGCCAATCCAATCAGGGCTGCTCGACGCCGGCGTATAAGCATGGCGACTGCAAAGCCGAGTGCGTAAATGGAAGAGGCTTCGCCGCTTACGAATGAGCAGTTCTGCTTACATTGGCCCGAGCGCGCGAGCACGGGCGTGAAACGGTTGGGACCACCAAATTCGACGATATTGATGGGCCGGGGCCGCGGCCAGTTGCCCTTCAGCACCTCGTTGACGAGAAGTCCGGGCCCAATGATGAGCACGAGTGCCAGGAAAAGCCATTGTGCCATCCCGAGGCCAAACAGATAGCGCTTTGCAGTCACTGCAAGGACAACGCCGAGAAGTGCAACGATAACTGCGAGCCACGTGATAACATTACAAAATGTGCGAAAGTCTGAGACGACAGCGAAGTCGTTGAGTACAAAATGTCGAGGCCCAAGATTGAACAAGCTGGTTACCGCGAGATCGATCCCAGGCCAACCGGCGAAAATCACTGCGGCGAAGACTCCGGCACTTGCCGCGCTCGCTACCAGCTTCAGCCGTGCGCGCTCGTCCTCTTTCTGGGACTCCAGCCCATTGTCCCTACCGCGCATTTCTTTGGCTTCCCAATTCGATATCCACCCCTTGGCCGGCTTGCTGAGTTAAGATTGCTACCGAACGATGGTATTGGCAAGAGCGAGCCCTCCCCAAGAGCGCTCACATACGCCAAAGCCCGGCGGCACAGGCGTTGCGCGTGCCGGAAACTCCGATATTGCCTTCATCGAGATGCACCTCGCCCGTGGTTCTTGCTTGAACTCACAGCTCGTCCTCTCACGCCGGTGCAGGATCAGGCGACGGCCGCAGTTTGGCGATCAGCCGCAAGATCTCGAGGAAAAGCGTCCTTGGCACAGTGACCTAGCGACCGTGGCTGACGAGTTTCGCACCGATCTTGATCAGCATCTCCTTCAGGCTGGTCGGCGGTGGGCTGAGCGTTGGAATGGCTAAACTCAAGCACATGGAGTGATTACACTGTCTCTGACTTCTGGCCCCATATGGCCGTGCGCGCCTCCGAAACTAAATGGGTAGGTCTGCACCGCATTGGTGAATGGCTAATCCATGTTCCCATGACGATCGTACTTTTCGCCCTATTTGTTTTTTGTCTCTGGCTAAGCATCTGCCTAGACACCCTCGGCAACATGTTGGACCGCAGGATGGTGACGGTGCCGTTCTCCGCGAAGCAAGGCGACCTTTAACCAGGCCGATGGTAAGCGATAAATTCGGTCACCCTGCAACCACCAGCGCTCGGGTAATGGTGGGACGG
>JAENXG010000282.1 GCA_016649675.1 Methyloceanibacter sp. | reverse complement strand
GTGATGGCGAAGGTTCTCGAGCACAACCACCTCGCCCGCTTGCAGCGCGTCGACGGCCCGCTTGGCCTCATCGCCGACAGAGGCGCCGACAAAGCGGATGGTCGTCCCTGGCATCAGCTCCTGCATTTTCGCGGCAACTGGCTGCAATGAGGTCTCGGGCGTGGGCACCCCCTTGGGACGCCCGAGATGCGACAGCACGACGACCTTGGCCCCTTCTCGCGCAAGCTTAGCGATGGTCGGCAGCACGCGTTCAAGCCGCGTCGCATCGGCGACGACGCCTCCCTCGATGGGCACGTTGAAGTCGACGCGGATCAGCACCCGCTTGCCTCGAACATCGACGCCGTCGATGGTCCTGACGCGAGAAAGGTCGAGACTACCCGCTGCGTCCTTGCCAGGACCGGCCTCCCGTACGGGAGGAGAGAGCGCGTTCATATCAGCCGAGCCATGACGGCAGCCGTGTCGGACATCCGGTTGGAGAAGCCCCATTCATTGTCGTACCAGGACACCACCCGGCAGAAGGTGCCGTCGACCACATGGGTGCTTTTGAGATCGAAGATCGAGCTCAAAGGATCATGGTTGAAGTCGGTCGAGACGAGCGGCTTCGCATTCACGCCGAGGACGCCCTTGAGCGGCCCGTTAGCCGCGGCAATCATCGCCTGGTTGATCTCATCGATCGTGGTCGGGCGCATCGCCTGGAAGGTCAGATCGACCAGGCTCACATTCGGCACCGGCACCCTGATGGCGGCGCCGTCGAGTTTTCCCTTGAGCTCGGGGAGCACGAGGCCGACAGCCTTGGCGGCGCCGGTGGAGGTGGGGATGAGGTTCACCGCGCTGGCCCGGGCCCGGTAAGGGTCCTTGTGCAGGGTGTCGACTGTCCGCTGATCGCCGGTATAGGCGTGGATCGTGGTCATATAGCCATGCTTGATGCCGATCACCTCGTTCAGCACCTGAACCACGGGCGCAAGGCAATTGGTGGTGCAGGAGGCGTTGGAGACGACGTGATGCTCCTGGGTGAGCTTATCGTCGTTGACGCCGTAAACCACGGTGAGATCGGCGCCCGAGCAAGGGGCGGAGACGAGCACGCGCTTGGCGCCGGCGGTCAAATGCTTGGCGGCATCCTCGCGGTCGGTGAAACGGCCGGTGCATTCCATGACGATGTCCACGCCAAGATCGCGCCAGGGCAGCTTCTCAGGCGTCGCCTCGGAAAGGACTGCAACATCTTGCCCGTCGGCCTTGAGACGGCCGCCAGCGACGCTGATCTTGCCGGGAAACCGCCCATGCACGCTGTCGAACTCCAGCAGATGGGCGTTCATCTCGGCCGAGCCGAGATCGTTGATCGCGACGAAGTCGAGATCCTTGCGGCCGGATTCGAGATAGGCCCTGAAGGTGAGCCTGCCGATCCGGCCAAATCCGTTGATGGCGACGCGCTTGTTAGCCATTTCCTCCCTTACCTCGTCTTCCTACCGATCAGTTGACGCGCGGCGGATGCCACAGAATCCGCCGTTATGCCGAAATGCTTATAAAGGTCCTTCGCCGGGGCAGAAGCCCCGAATCCGTGCATGCCGATAAAGGCGCCGTTCGGCCCGAGCCACTTGTCCCAGCCGAACTCGACCGCCGCCTCGACGCCGATGCGCGGCGCCGAGCCCAGGACCCCGTTACGATAGCTCTCCTCTTGCGCCTCGAACAGCTCCCAACAGGGCATCGACACCACCGCGGCCTTGATCCCGTCCTTAGCGAGATCTTTGGCGGCCTGCGCCGCCAGCATCACCTCTGAGCCGGTGCCGATCAGGGTCACGTCGCGCGTCCCCTCGGGCTCGGTGAGCACATAGGCTCCCTTGGCTGACAGGTTCTCTTTGCTGTCCGTGGTGCGGAGGACCGGCAGACCCTGGCGGGTGAGCGCAAGGATGGTGGGCGTGTCCTTGGCGAGCAGCGCGATCTCCCAGCATTCGGCACATTCGACGGAATCCGCCGGCCGCATGACGTTCAGATTGGGCATGGCGCGGAGTGCGGCTAGCTGCTCGACGGGCTGGTGGGTCGGGCCGTCCTCGCCGAGGCCGATCGAATCGTGGGTCATGACGTAGATGACCCGCTTGCCCATCAGCCCCGAAAGCCTGATCGACGGCCGGCAGTAATCTGAGAAGACGAGGAAGGTGCCGCCATAAGGCACGACGCCGCCATGCAGCGAGAGCCCGTTCATGGCCGCCGCCATGGCATGCTCGCGCACCCCGTAATGGATATAGGTGCCTGCGAAGTCGCCGGGCTTGACCATGGTGTGCAGCTTGGTGAGCGTCCCGTTCGAGCCGGTGAGATCGGCAGAGCCGCCGATCAGTCCGGGAACGACCGGCATGAGCTTCTCCAGCACCTTCTGCGAGGATTGCCGCGTCGCGAGCTTCGCCCCTTCGCGGATGAAGTCTGACTTGGCGGCGCCGAGCGCGGCCACGATGGCGGCCTTGACCTTATCGTCGATGGGGTCGGTGAGGCCTGAGCGTGCGGACGCATCGAGGCGCTTAGCGGCTTGCGCCCAAGCCTCGTGGGCCGCGCGGTTTCGCGTTCCGGCTGCGCGCCAGGCGGCAAGGATGGGCTTCGGCACCTCGAAAGGCGGATGCCGCCAGCGGAGCTTCTCGCGCGCGCCCTTGATCTCCGCCTCGCCAAGCGGGGCGCCATGGGTTGCGGCCGTGCCCTGTTTGCCCGGCGCGCCATAGCCGATGACGGTGCGGCAGGCGATCAGCGAAGGCTGGTCGGTGACCCCTTTCGCATTCTCGATGGCAAGCGTCACGGCTTCAGGATCGTGGCCGTCGACGCGGGCGGTGTGCCAGTGGGACGCCCTGAAGCGCTCGATCTGGTCGTCGGACACCGACAGGCTGGTTGGGCCGTCGATGGAGATGTGATTGTCGTCGAACAGCACGATGAGGCGGCCAAGCTTGAGATGGCCGGCAAGCGAGATCGCCTCCTGGCTCAAGCCTTCCATGAGGCAGCCGTCGCCCGCCACGCAATAGGTGTAGTGGCTGACGATCTCATCGCCGTAGCGGCGGTTGAGCAGCCGCTCGGCGAGAGCCATGCCGACGGCGTTACCGAGGCCCTGGCCGAGTGGACCGGTCGTCGTCTCGATGCCGGGCGCGTGGCCATATTCGGGGTGGCCTGGGGTGCGGGAGCCGAGCTGGCGGAAGCGCTTCAGCTCGTCCAGCTCCATCTCGGGGTAGCCGGTGAGATAGAGGAGCGCGTAGAGCAACATCGAGCCGTGTCCGGCCGAGAGCACGAAACGGTCGCGGTCGGGCCAGTCGGGACGCGCGGCATCGAATTTGAGGAAGCGCGTGAACAGCACCGTGGCGACGTCGGCCATGCCCATGGGCATGCCCGGATGACCCGAATCGGCCTTCTCCACCGCGTCCATGGCGAGCGCCCTGATGGCGTTGGCCATGTCCTCGTGAGTCGCCTCGGGTAACGCCTGATCCTGCATCAGGGCTTCGGCCATCGATTCTCCCCAGAATTGGGAAATGCTTACCGGCAACGCGAAAAGTTCACTAGCACGAGAACGCGTCGCCTAATAAGCGCGGACGCCCATCGCCGCTTTGACCGCGTGATAGCC
>JAENXG010000518.1 GCA_016649675.1 Methyloceanibacter sp. | reverse complement strand
TTGCGGTTGATGATCAGTTCCGCGATCTGCACCGTGTTGAGCGCGGCACCTTTGCGCAAGTTATCGGACACGATCCAGAAGGACAGCCCGTTGTCGAGCGTCTGGTCCTCGCGGATGCGGGAGACGTAAGTGGCGTAATCGCCCACGCATTCGACCGGCGTCACGTAGCCGCCGGGCTCGCGCTTGTCGACCACGAGCACGCCCGGGGCCTCGCGCAAGATTCTCCGCGCATCGGCCGCCGTGATTGGGTTCTCGAACTCGACATTGACGGCCTCCGAATGGCCGACGAACACCGGCACGCGCACGCAAGTGGCGGTGAGCTTGATCTTGGGGTCGAGGATCTTTTTGGTCTCGACCATCATCTTCCACTCCTCCTTGGTCGAGCCGTCCTCCATGAAGACGTCGATATGAGGAATGACGTTGAAGGCGATCTGCTTGGTGAAGGCCTTGGGCTCGGGCGGATTGGTGACGAAGATGCCCTTGGTCTGGTCCCACAGCTCGTCCATCGCCTCTTTGCCGGCGCCCGACACCGACTGATAGGTGGCCACCACGACGCGCTTGATCTTGGCGCGGTCGTGCAGCGGCTTCAGCACCACCACGAGCTGGGCGGTGGAGCAGTTCGGATTGGCGACGATGTTCTTCTTGCTGAAGCCAACGACGGCGTCGGCATTGACCTCAGGCACGATGAGCGGCACGTCGGGGTCCATGCGCCAGCACGAGGAGTTGTCGATGACGACGCAGCCTTGCGCGCCGATCTTCGGCGCCCACTCCTTGGCCACGGCCGAGCCCGCCGACATCAGGGCGAAATCGACGCCCCTGAAGTCGAACTGCTCGAGATCCTGGCATTTCAGGCGCCCGTCGCCGAACGAGACCTCGACGCCCATGGAGCGGCGCGAGGCGATGGCGAACACCTCGTCGGCGGGGAATTCGCGCTCGGCCAGAATGTTGAGCATCTCGCGCCCGACATTGCCGGTGGCGCCGATGACGGCGACTTTGTAGCCCATGACGAAACTCCTATCGCCCGACATGCGCGGACTTGGCGGATGTATGGGAAGGGCCGCCGAATGTAAAGGCGGTGGAGGTAACTGGGGGCTCCTTGGCCGCCTTTACCGGCGGTTGTCGAGCGCGAGCGCGCCGGGGCCAGCACCGGCGAGCACCAGGAAGCCGCCGGCGATGGTGATGTTCTTCATGAAGTTGATCATTTGCATGCGGTCGCCGAAATCCATGTGGAAGAAGATCGCGGCGAGCCCGCAGAACCCGGCCAGCGCCAGCGCCGCCCAGCGCGTGAACCACCCGGTCAGGACGCAAAGCCCGCCCCCCGCCTCGACCAGGATGGTCGGCACCAGCAGCCATCCCGGCAGGCCATGCTGCTCCATCATGGCTTGCGTGCCGGCAAGGTCGAAAATCTTGCCGATGCCCGACTGAATGAAAATCAGCGAAAGGATCACCCGGCCAATCAGCTTGAGATAGGGGGCAGCATAGTCCATCTCGGTTTCCCTCTTGGGTCGGGGCGTGCGTTCGGTCGTGCCGGGAGCGCCCTTTTTGGTGACCCGTGTGCCCCAGTCTACCCGTTCCGCGCCGTCATGCGAAAGCAGGAAGGGAGGCGCGCTTGACCGTGCGGCGAAGAGCACCATAGGGTCGGGCTTCCTCACGAGGATTGGGATCGGCATGGCGGGCCAGGAAGAAAGCTTCGATGATTTCTGGCAGCATTATCTCCGCCACCATGCGCAATCGGCGACGCGGATGCTGCATGTGCTCGGCACGGGGATCGGCGCGGTGGCGCTGGTCATCGGCCTCGTCACCGTCAATCCGCTG
>JAENXG010000278.1 GCA_016649675.1 Methyloceanibacter sp. | reverse complement strand
GTCACCGAATAGGGCGTGAGGATGCTGCCAGAAGCGGAGACGATGTCCTTCAGATCGGCGGTCGAGGCCGTTTTCACCTGTGCGGTGAGGTCTGCCGCCGTCGAGGCCACCGCCGAGTTGCGGCGGTAGATGGTGAGGGCATTGCCGATCTCGACGGCGCCGAGATCCGTCAGGATCAGCACGCGCACGATGATGGCGCGTCGATGGCCGAGACGCCGCGTCTGTCGCCCGATCCGCCAAACCGCAACTGCCTTGCCGGTGAAGACGCGTTTTTCGCGCGTACACGCTTCTGCAAGCATAAGTCGAACATGTCTATTTGACTTAACTTGCATGTAACGCGCCCTCCCTACGCTCGGAACTCGTTCGGACTGCCAAAAAACAAGAACCGGCAGCCATGAGGGGTGGTGACACCCTGACCAAATGGGGATGCGGAAATGAAGACGCTGCTTGCACAATTTGCCCACTTCGCCGCCGACGACAAAGCCGGAGCGGCGATCGAATTTGGAATCCTCGCCACGGCCATCGGTTTGGCGATCATCCAGGCCGTCGGCCAGAACCACAACGGGACTCAACTCGGTGGATTGCTGGAAAGGGTCGCGGCGGAAATCAACGGCGGATAGGCGCCGTCGCAGGGAACGGCGGACGGGGCGCAGGCCGCAAGCGTCCGGTTAACGCGGCCTTCAGGGCTTGGCGGCCAGAGTGGCCGCGCAAAGCGGATGGGCAAGGCTCAAAAAGGCAGATGATCAAGGACCTCCTCCTGCTCACCATCTTTCCCGGCGCCATGGCCTTGGCGGCGGCCACTGACCTCTTCACCATGACGGTGCCGAACCGGATCGCTCTTGTGCTCGTTGCCGGCTTTCTAGTGGCCGCACCCTTGGTGGGCCTCGGCTGGGCGGAGATCGGCCTCCACTTTGGGCTCGCGATCGCGGCGCTCGTCGTTACCTTTACCCTGTTCTCGTTCGGGTGGATCGGCGGCGGAGATGCCAAGCTGTTCGCCGCCACCTGCCTCTGGGTCGGCCCGGCGGCGATCCTCAATTATAGTGTGTTCTCCGCCTTGATCGGCGGTGCGCTGACCGTGGCGCTCCTTTTCTGGCGCGGCGTGCCGCTCCCGGCGATGCTCATCTCGCAAGACTGGCTCGTCCGGCTGCACGACCCCAAGGAGGGCGTGCCCTATGGCATTGCGCTCGCCGCCGCCGGATTGCTCGTCTATCCCGATACGCTCTTCATGGTTGCGCTCGGCGGGTGATCCTCTCCCTTCGTTCCTGCGCAAGTTGATGCGGGGCGCGCAAGCCTCCGCGCCTCACGGCTTTTTGCCGCACGCCCTGGCCGGCCAATTTGGCACGGCCATTAACTTGGCGTTGAGATTTCGAAGTCACAGTGAAGCATTCGT
Source organism: Methyloceanibacter sp. (assembly GCA_016649675.1). Taxonomy (GTDB): domain Bacteria; phylum Pseudomonadota; class Alphaproteobacteria; order Rhizobiales; family Methyloligellaceae; genus Methyloceanibacter. Next base: position 2,237 of record JAENXG010000278.1, on the reverse strand, counting down.
CGCGGGACGTGGGGCGATCGCCGCGTCCTGGCGAGCGCCGCGAGTGTGGGGCAAGTATGTGAAGGGTGACACGACCATCTCCAAGCGCGCTCCCTCGGAGCACGCCAATGCGAGCGAAGTGAGCCAAGTTGAGGGATCGCAGTGATCGGCGACGCCGCATATTCGTTGAGCTCTACGGCCAAGAGCAATCCCGCCCTCGACCGGGCGCAAGAGGTACCGCACGAGGCTGCGCGTGCGCGGCCTATCCCGCGCGTCAACATCCAGGCCTTTTGCGAGGACCAGGATACCGCGGCAGTGATCCAGAAGGCGTCGGAGGACAGGCGCCTCGCCAAGGCCCATGTCACGGTGCAGATGGGCGGGGTGCAGGCAGCAGTCGCCTTCTACCGCAATACCTCGACGCCCAATCTGATCATCATCGAATCCCTGCTCGACCGCGAGGAGCTGCTGGGCGACCTCGACCGTCTCGCCGAGGTCTGCGATCCCGTCACCAAGGTAATCGCCATCGGCCATGTCAACGACGTGCTGCTTTATCGTGAGCTGGTGCGCCGGGGTGTCAGCGAATATGTCGTGGCCCCGGTCAGGGTGCTGCAGGTCATCGAAAGCATCTCGGCCATCTACACCGATCCGCAAAGCGGTCCGATTGGCCAGGTCATCGCCTTTGTCGGCGCCAAAGGGGGCTCGGGCTCAAGCACCGTCTGCCACAACACCGCATTTGCCATCGCTTCGTCGGTCAAGAGCGACGTGGTAATTGCCGATTTCGACCTGCCGTTCGGCACGGCCGGCCTCGATTTCAACCAGGATCCGCTCCAGGGCATCGGCGATGCACTGGCTTCACCCGGGCGTCTCGACGAGGTGCTACTTGACCGGCTCTTGTCGCGCTGCTCCGATCATCTGAGTCTGTTCGCCGCTCCCGGCACGCTCGATCGGCCCTACGATCTTGAGTCGTCATCCTGTGAGACCGTTCTCGATGTGGTGCGCGAGAACGTGCCGTGGGTCGCCGTCGACGTGCCGCATCTATGGACCGCCTGGGCCAAGCAGGTGGTGCTCAGGGCCGACTATGTGGTGATCACGGCCGCGCCCGATCTCGCCAATCTGCGCAACGCCAAGAACCTGGTCGATCAGCTCAAGGGCTCGGGCCCGAACGATCGGGCACCCTTGCTCGTGCTCAACCAAGTCGGCGTGCCCAAGCGCCCGGAGATCTCGGTGAAGGACTTCGGCCACGCCATCGAACTCGAGCCAAAGGTCATCATCGATTTCGACGCCCAGCTGTTCGGCACGGCGGCGAATAACGGCCAGATGATCGAGGAGGTGTTGGACAAGTCGAAGGCGGCCGATGCGTTCCGCAGCCTCGCCAATCTCCTGACCGACCGGTCCGAGCAGAAAAGCGAGCGCCTGTCGGTGCTGGCGCCGATCCTCGCCCGCCTCAGGCTGACCAAGACGCGCGCGTAAGATTCGGCAAGCGGAGCACGTCTGCGGAGAGGCGCAGTCCGATCGGGTGCCGGCGCCCGAGCCTCAGCGTTCGCCCACGCCCTCCGCGCAGGCCCGCCGCGCCGCCGATGCACGCCCCTCCGCTGCTCCGTCGATGTCCGTCCCGCCGGGCAAGTTTCGGCGAAGTCTGAGCGCAAGCCCATCGAGCGGGCCCGCTCCGAGGAGTATTACGACGTCAAGACCACGGTCTTCAACGCGTTCATCCTGACCCAGCTCGCCAAGCTCGATCCCGACGCCGCCCGGGAGGAGATCCGCGACATCGTCAGCGAGATCGTCGCCATCAAGAACGTGGTGATGTCGATCGCGGAGCAGGAGGATCTGCTCGAAGACATCTGCAACGACGTTCTCGGTTACGCCGCTCGAGCCGCTGCTCGCCCGCGACGACATCGCCTACATCATGGTGAACGGCGCCGAGACGGCCTATATCAGGTCAAAGGCAAGGTCGAGCCCACCAATGTGCGGTTCGCCGACAATGCGCAGTTGATGAATATCTGCCAGCGCATCGTGAGCCAGGGCAAGGTGCCTTGCGCCGAGAGCGTCTTCCAGTCGCGCACGCCTTGGACTTCAGCCACTTGCAGCGTCGGTTTGGCGATTTCGCTTGAGGTGGCCCATGTCGAGCGCAAGCCTGCCGAGCTCGGCGGCGACCTCGCCATTGTTCGGATTGGCTCGAAAAGCGGTCGTCAAGCTTTCGAGGGACTTGTCGCGCGACCCGATCGCCTTCAGCACTTTCCCATAGCCAAGAGCCATGC
>JAENXG010000519.1 GCA_016649675.1 Methyloceanibacter sp. | reverse complement strand
CGACGCGCTGTGCAAGCGCTACGGCATCGACCTCTCCGAGCGCGAGAAGCACAGCGCGCTGGTCGATTGCCGGCTGCTCGCGGGCGTCTATGTGGAGCTTGTGGGCGGGCACCAGGCGCGGCTCGACTTCGCCGTCAACGGCGGGCAGGCGGCCCTGCTACAAGCGAATGCGGAAGGGTCAAGGAAGCGGCCAAGACCGCTGGCGGCCCGGCTCTCGCCCGCCGAGATCGAAGCCCATAGCGCCTTCGTGGCGAGCCTCGGCAGCGAGGCAATCTGGCTTCAGTATTAGCCTTAGAGACCTCTGGTGGGGCAACAAATGAGCAGCGTGATCGGACGGTTATGGGCCGGGAAGGTATTTGGAACCAATACGGGCAACATATTCGTCGAGTTGAGCGGCGATGATGAGGACCTCAAAGGGACCCTCCGATTCCGCGACGATCAATCGGGTGTCATAGTTTATGGGATCGACATCGAGGGGAAATTTGAGAACGGTTTCCTTAAATTAAGAGGCACTCCAACCCAAGTGGGAGAAGGAGTTGTCGCAGGCCCAATAGAAGCGCAATGCACTCTGACACCTGAAGGTCAACTGCGAGGTACGCGGTCTTCTGATATCGGCACAGGGGGAACGCTCCTTCTGTTCCCTCATCAGACTTCAGGAAAGGAACGCGATCCGGCCAGGGCTCTCCTTCCCGAACAAATTCATACAGCCACCCGAACGCTCGGCGCTCTTCGACTTATGGCAATAAAGTCCAAGAGTTGATCGGCTTTGTCGGCCGCGATTTTAGCCAAGGCAGCAGAGTGGTCGTGACGTATTACGATCGCGGGAATGAAATTTCGAAATATGCAAATGAGTTCATGGACGATCCGTCCAAGCCCGATGAGTTGCGCTATCTGAAACTTGTAATCCAGGAACCTGAAGCGTACGGGATCAATCGCTTTGTATCGGTCGAACTGACCGCGGACGGTGCCAACGAGATTAGGATTCAGGGTGTTCAGGAGTCGTGGGTTCGGGGGAAGGCTGAAACTGTTGCGTCTTTCCTTCCGCCAGCACCAGAAGACTCTTGCAACTACGTTTCGCCGTTTCGGGCTCAAATCTAAATTCGATCTTGCTCGGTGTCACTCTCGTGCTTCTGCCAGAACTACCATTGTGGCGCCGAGCGATTTTTCTGATGGCGGCTGTCTTGATCAGCTGGACCGTGACTACGCTACACGCCCGCTTCATACCGAACGCACTAATTTACCTGTCGCCGAGAACCCCGGGCGCCCTTCAGCAGGTCTGGCCCGCGGTGCTCTCCTGGCTTATTGCGGCTAGTGCTGGGGTTGCAGCCGCGATTGTTTATGGCCCTTCCTCAGTGGGGATTTGTCGTTGCCTGCTTGGGTTTCACCCAGCTCCGTTCCCTAGCCCTGACCCAGCGCGTCAGTTCTTGACCTGGGACTCGGCTCCGCCTTGGGCGTTGGCGAGGTTCTGGGTGTAGAGCCGGCCGAAATCGATCGGATCGAGCATGAGCGGCGGAAAGCCGCCATCGCGGGTGACGTCGGCAAGGACGCGGCGCATGAAGGGAAACAGGATCGTCGGGCAATCGACGAACAGCACCGGCTGCAGCAAGTTCTGCGGAACGCCGCGCAGGCGGAACAGCCCGCCATAGATCATCTCGATATTGTAGATCACGCCGGAATCGCTCCGGGCATGGACCTCGAGGTTGAGGCTGACCTCGTAAGCCTCCTCGGCGCGGGGCGCAGCGTTGACATTGACGCTGACCTTAAGCTGCGGGTTCTGGCCGGGCCCTTGCAGCGATTGCGGGGCTTGAGGG
>JAENXG010000207.1 GCA_016649675.1 Methyloceanibacter sp. | reverse complement strand
GCCGGCCCCCGCATCGCTAGCTCCACGTTTTGTTGATCTTACCATTTGTTAATCCGGCCTTGACCATCAGGGCTGCTCCGCCCCATCTGCGCCTTGTCGGCCCTCTAACACTTGCCACATGCCCCGCTATTTCGTCACCCTCATCGTTGCCATCGCTCTCTTCATGGAGAACATGGATTCGACGGTGATCGCGACGTCATTGCCGGCCATCGCGGCCGACCTTCACCAAGACCCCATCGCGCTCAAGCTGGCGATGACGTCTTACCTCCTGTCGCTTGCGGTGTTCATCCCATTGAGCGGCTGGGTCGCCGACCGCTTCGGCTCCCGCAAGGTGTTCCGCGCCGCCATCGTCGTTTTCACCTTAGGCTCGGCGGCGTGCGGCTTCGCCCAAGGCCTGCCCGATTTCGTCCTGTTCCGCATCATCCAGGGCATGGGCGGGGCCATGATGGTGCCGGTCGGTCGGCTTGTCATCCTCAGGACCGTGCCGAAGTCGGAGCTCATCTCGGCGCTCGCTTGGCTCACCATCCCGGCACTGATGGGACCGGTGATCGGACCGCCGCTCGGCGGCTTCATCACCACCTTCTTCTCCTGGCGGTGGATCTTCTGGATCAACATCCCGGTGGGCATCGTTGGCGTCGTCCTCGCCACCCGCTATGTCGCCAATATTCGCGAAGAGGGGCTGCCGCCGCTCGACGTCAAGGGCTTCATTCTGTCCGGCATCGGGCTCGCCGGTCTTGCCTTCGGTCTCACCACCATCGGCCAGGGACTCCTGCCGCCGGTAATGGTGGTGGCGCTGCTTGTGCTTGGCGCTCTCGGGTGCTGGCTCTATGTCCGTCACGCCCGCGTGGCACAGGCGCCTCTCATCGATCTCACCCTGCTCAAGGTCGACACCTTCTTCGCCAGCGTCGTCGGCGGCTTCCTCTTCCGCATTGGCGTGGGCGCCACGCCCTTCTTGCTGCCGCTCTTCCTGCAATTGGGGTTCGGCATGAACCCGCTCCAGTCCGGGCTCTTGACCTTCGCCAGCGCCGTCGGGGCCATGGCGATGAAGGCGACGGCCGCCCCTATCATCCGCCAGTTCGGCTTCAAGCGCGTGCTGGTGGCGAATGCCGTCATCAGCGGCTTCTTCATCGCCGCCGTCGCCCTATTCACACTGGGCACGCCGCACACCGTCGTCCTCGCCGTGCTCCTGGTCGGCGGCTTCTTCAAGTCGCTCCAATTCACCAGCATCAATTCGATCGCTTACGCTGACATCGACACGAAGGCGATGAGCCGGGCCACGAGCTTTGCCAGCGTCGCGCAGCAGCTGTCGCTCTCAGCCGGTGTTGCCGTCGGCGCGCTGGTGCTCGAGTTCGAGCGCATGGGGCGTCCCGACAGCACTGTCGTAGCCGGCGATTTCCCGGCGGCGTTCCTCCTGGTGGCGGCGATTGCGGCAAGCTCGGCGCTGGTTTTCGCCCTGTTGCCGAAGGAGGCGGGCGCAAGCTTGGCGAGCCATGCGCGTGCCGTGGGCGCTCCCGCGGAACCGGCCTCCAGCCTACCGCCGGCGTGAGCCAGAATGTGCCGGGCGCCCGCGCGCCTGTTGGCGGTGCTCCCCTTTTCGCTCGTGGCCGTCCTCAGCCATGAGCGTGGAGAGGATGCCTTCGCGCAAGCCCCGGTCGGCCACCCGCAATCTCTGGCAGGGCCACACCCTGAGCAGGGCCTCGAGGATGGCGCAGCCGGCGAGCACGAGATCGGCGCGCTCATGCCCGATGCAGGGCTGGGCTACCCGCTCGGCGTAGCTCATCTCGATCAGGTCGTTGGAAACGGTGCGCACATCGCGCGAGCTCAGCCAGCATCCATCGACGCGGGAGCGCTCATAGACGGGAAGCCCGAGATGAATGCCCGAGATCGTGGTGACGGTGCCGGAGGTGCCGAGGAAATGCGCGCGCTTGTTGGCGATCCTATCGCCGAAGCGGTGCTTCGCCTCGAAGCCTTCGATGGCCGTCATGACATCCGCCACCATGGCCTCGTAGCTTTCCCGCGTGACGTCGCGGCCGCCGTGCCGCTCGGCGAGATTGACCACGCCGATGGGCAACGAGGTCCAGGCGGCGATGCAGTTCTGCACCTCGAGACGGTCGAACAGGCTGCGGCGCCAGGGGCGGCCGAGCCTAGCGAGGTCGAGCCAGATCAGCTCCGAGCTCCCGCCGCCGATATCAAAGACGAGCGCCCAGTCGCAGTTGCGATCGATCAGCGAGGCGCAGCCCGACACCGCGAGCTTGGCCTCGGTCTCCTGAGTCACGATCTCGATGTTAAGACCGGTCTCGCAGCGCACCCGCTCGATGAACTCGCCGCTGTTCGCTCCGATCCGGCAGGCCTCCGTCGCGATCAGCCGCGACCGCGTCACGGCGCGCCGGCGCATCTTCTCCGAGCAAACCTTCAGCGCCTCGATGGTGCGACCCATGGCGGCTTCCGAGAGCCGGCCTGAGCTCACCGCGCCCTCGCCAAGGCGGATGATGCGGGAGAAGGCATCGATGACGAGAAATCCCCGGCGCGAGGGCTTGGCGATGAGGAGCCGGCAATTGTTGGTGCCGAGGTCGAGAGCGCCGTAAATGGCAGGTGCAAGGGGCCGCGCTGCCGCGCCCGTGTTGTCCTTGCCCTCGGCTGCCACCAAGAGGCCATCGGCCGGCGCATTCGCACGCGCCAGGGCTGCGACATGCGCTGGGCCACTTCCCCCGCATTCGCCGGTCTCGCTCTGCGCGCCCTTGCGGTCACGCGAAGCCATGGCAGCCGTGCGGGCATCGCCGCTCGGCCCATTCACGGTGTTCAACCTCTAAGCCCCGGATCCGCCAACAGCTTGGCTCAACGGCCGGAGCACTGGTCCTATGCGCCTAATCTATCAAGCCATTGTGGCAGGTAAAGCAGCTTTTCCGCAGTCCTCGATAGGGCTCGCTCCGGCGGCCGGCAGCTCGATGAGCGCGGGTAGCCGCGCCGCCAGCAGCATGGAGGCCCAGGCGAGCGCCAAGGAGGCAAGGAGCCAGGTTTGCCAAAGGTCGAAGCCTGTGACGCCGATGGCGCAGCAAACGGCGAACAGGGCGCAAGCGCTCGTCTGCAGCGTCGCGGGCCAAGTCCTGATCTCCCACAGTCCTGCGAGCCCCACGCCGAGCAGCAAGACCGCGCCGATGGCGCCAAGCTCGAGCCAGGTCTGCAGGAAGATATTGTGCGCATGGCGGCCGGGCCTCAGCGCATAGGGAGTCTGGCGCCCTTTCTTGGGATCGATGGGGATGTCCACGTGCAGGCTGCGCGTGCCGCGGATGCCGATGCCGGTGAGAGGCCGCTCGGAGACTTTGTCGGCCGTGTATTTCCAGATGTAGAAACGCGCGGCGACGCTTTCCGGCGGCAGCCATTTCCAATTTTGCCAGCCGAGATCGTAGGGGAGAGCGCCGAGGGGAACGGCTAGAAGCGTGGCGATCGTCCATCCTGCGGCGAGAAGAATCCGCGTGGACTTGAGTGAAAGCGCGGCGAGACCGAGCACGATGGCGCCGACAAAAAAGGCCATGACCGAGGTGCCGCTCTGCGACATAAGCACCGAGATCGCCGTCAGGGCGAGCAGTGCGACGAGGCCCGTGCGTCTCCTGCTTGCGGGAAGTGCCAGGGTGAAGAGGAGGCCAGGGACGAGCAAGAACACGAGACTCGTGACGTTACGGTTGAGAACGGATGGCGTGACCTCGGTGACCTCGCCGTTGACGACCGTGGCCTTTTTGGGAACGGCGTTGAACACCTGGACGATGTGATTGTTCACAAAGCGCATGATCGGCTCGTCGAAGCTGATCTCGATCAGCAGGAACACGGCGCCGAGCAAGAGGCCGACGAGAGCCGACTTGGCGAGCACGCGCGCCTCGTCCCCCGTGCGGAAGGCGTAGGACGCGGCGATGAGGAAGACGGCTGCGGCGAGCCCGAGCACCGTCGCCGCCTTGGCGAAGCCCGCGGATCGGTCGGGCGCCCAGGTCGCGTTGATGAAGAGATAGAAGATGAAGACGGCGAGCGCGATGCCGAAGGCGGTCCGCATGAGCGTGAGCGGCCGTTTCGGGTCGACAGTGAAGACGTGGAGGGCGGCGAGGAGCGCGAGCAGCCCCAACAGCGCAGGGAGCAGTCGCGGCACGGCCCCTACCGAAAAGCAAAGGAGCCCGATGAGCGTCGCTTGCGACCGCAACAGCAGGCGCCCCGACCCACCCCCGTCCGCTATGGAAGCCCGACGCGACGCCATGTCGACCGGTCCCTTATTGCTGGCCATGAAGGATCAAGACGCCGGTCTGCTCTTCGGAAAGAGGCCCATCATCCTTGCAGTCCTTTGTGACGAGGTTGCAGCAGGCTATCGGTCTGGCTCGGTTTAGACCACAATTGCCGTGAAAACCTCACCTGCGACAAGACCCTGGCGCAAAGGAATCGCGGAAACCCATGATTAAGCGACGGATGCATCTTATCGCAGCGCGATTTGCCGCACGCGCTTTCCTCGTGACCTTGGGCGCCTCCACCCTCTCATTCCCCGCTCAAGCAGCGGACCCGGCGGAGCGCGCCGCCCTGCTGGACAAGCTCGTCGCCTCCTATCCCG
>JAENXG010000483.1 GCA_016649675.1 Methyloceanibacter sp. | reverse complement strand
CTTAGGATTGCATCGACCATAACGTCGGTCGAACGCTGGACGAGTTGCCAAACGATATTGAGGTCGATCCCGAGTTGCGCCCCAAGCAACGGCAAAATGAATAGGAGCCCGATCAGCATCATCAAGCCAAAGGGTTCCAGCCGCGTCAGAGGCGTTGCTAGCGCGTCTGGGAGCAAGCTGAGCACGATCCGTCCACCATCGAGCGGCGGCAGAGGTAGTAGGTTAAAGATAGCAAGGAGCACGTTGATGATCAGCGCGTTCTTGAGGTTCTCAGCGACCCATGGCCGGGCTGCATCAGATACATAGGTGATGAGGTGCAACGCGAGCGCGGCCAGGGTTGCCAGTACGAAATTCATTGCCGGGCCTGCTGCGGCGACCAAAATTGAATCACGGCGCGGATTGTGCAGGGCTCGGAAATTGACTGGTACGGGCTTGGCGTAGCCGAATAGGAGCGGTGAACGCATCAAGAGCAGCAATGCCGGAAGCAGAACGGTCCCAAAAGGGTCGATGTGCTTGAGTGGATTGAAGCTAACGCGGCCGAGTCGCCAAGCCGTATCGTCGCCGCACAGCCGAGCAATATATCCGTGCGACGCTTCATGGAATGTAATGGCGGTCACCAAGGGGATCACCCAGGTCGAGGCCATGTAGAGGGCGGTGGCAAACTGTTGAGACATGAAATCATTGCCCGGTTAAGCGTTGGCAGCTTGGCGTCTTGCACTGAAGCGCTTAAGCTCTTTCGGTTGAAGACATGCGCCAGGCAGAACATAATTCCCCGCGTATCTCGTGCCTTTCATGGGGCCATTATAGACGTCGAGGGCCATCCGCCCTTCAAGGATGTCAAGATCTTTCCAGGCGGCGCACGGGAGTGGGACTGGAGTGAGACGGGCACCCGCCATGTGCCCGGCATTCAGCCCGCCGATGTTCAAGAGTTAATCGAGCACGGCGCAAGGGCTGTTGTGCTCTCAAAAGGGATCTGGGAGCGACTGCAAGTCTGTCCCGAAACCCTGGAGGTTTTGGCCAAGAATGGCATCCAAGTTGAGGTCTTGCAGACTGAGGACGCGGTGGAGCGTTTCAACGAGCTTCGCGAAAGCATCGCGGTCGGTGGGTTATTCCATTCGACCTGCTGACTAACAGTCGGGTGGATACGCTGCGCCCCTTGCCACAGCAGGTCCGATAAGTGTCATGAGCCGACCTTAAGCACTGTGGGTATCGCATATCTTTGGAGCGTTTCCGCGAGCCTCAGGGGCGGAACCCACTCAGTGTCAAATCGCCGCCAACAAGTCCGGATGACGATCGAACAAACACCTCAAATCTGCAACGGAGTGACGATGATGACGCGACGCCAAGCCAATGTTGGGATTCTCGCCAGTGGGGCTCTTGCCGCGGTGCCAGCTGTCGCAGCCGCGCAGGAGCTCAAGCCTCTCAAGCTGCCTCCGCCGCGGGCCGAAGGTGGCATGCCCCTGATCGGTGCGCTAAAGCTGAGACATTCGACGCGCGAGTATTCGGATCGGCCGCTTCCGGCGCAAACCCTCTCGGATCTGCTGTGGGCTGCCTTCGGCATCAATCGTCCGAGCGGGGACCGCACCGCCCCCTACTGGCGCCATGTCATGGTGATCGACATCTATGTCGCCATGGCCGACGGTGTCTGGACCTACGAGCCCAAGGCGCACGCCCTGCTGCCTTATCTGGCCGGCGACGTCCGAGCGCAAACCGGTCTTCAGGACTTCGTGGGGATCGCGCCCCTGAACCTGGTCTATGTCGCCCATGGCGAGCGCATGACGGACATCTCGCCTGAGGAGCGTCGACTCTTCGCGTCGGTCGATACCGGCTTCATCGGCCAAAACGTTTATCTGTTCTGCGCCTCGGAAGGCCTCGCCACGGTCTTCCGGGGAGCGGTGGATTATCCGAAGCTCAAGCGCACCCTGAAACTGCCACACCAGCAGTTCGTGACCTTCGCCCAGACAGTCGGATACCCGCGCGCCTGAACGCGAG
>JAENXG010000301.1 GCA_016649675.1 Methyloceanibacter sp. | reverse complement strand
TCGGGCAGGTGCAGGGCACGGGCGGTTCGACCGCCATGGCGAATTCCTGGGATCAGCTGCGCCAAGCCGGCGCCGAGGCACGCGCCCGCCTTATTGCCGCCGCCGCAAAAAAGTGGGATATCGCCTTTGATCTTCCGATCGCGAGACTGGCCGCCGCTGCGGCGAGCAAGGAGTTCGCGCCGAACGCGCTTCTCAGGATCGCGCCCGACAATACCATCACCGTCATCAGCAAGCATATTGAGCTGGGCCAGGGCCCCTACACCGGGATTGCCACCATTCTGGCCGATGAGCTCGATGCGGATTGGTCGCAGATCAGAGTCGAGTCGGCGCCGGCCGATGCCGCGAAATACGCCAATTTGGCGTTCGGGCAGGTGCAGGGCACGGGCGGTTCGACCGCCATGGCGAATTCCTGGGATCAGCTGCGCCAAGCCGGCGCCGAGGCACGCGCCCGCCTTATTGCCGCCGCCGCAAAAAAGTGGGATGTCGCCGTCGACGGCATCACCATCGATAAGGGGGTCGTCAAGCATCCCATTGGCAAGTCGGCAAAGTTTGGCGAACTGGCGGGACTGGCGCAGTCCATCGAGCCGATTGGGGCCGTGATACCGAAGGACCCAAGCGCGTGGCGCTTGATCGGCAAACACGTGTCGAAGGTAGATACGGTCTCCAAGACCAACGGCACGGCGCAATACACCATCGACCTCAAGCTGCCGAACCTCGTGACCTGCCTGATCGCCCGACCCCCTCGCTTCGGTGGGAAGCCGAAGGATTTCGATCCCGCGCCGGCCCTCGCAGTTTCCGGCGTCAAGGAAGTTGTTGTCGTGCCCGAAGGCGTGGCAGTGCTCGCCGATGGGTTCTGGGCGGCCAAGACCGGCCGCGACGCGCTCAAAATAGCCTGGGACGAGACCGGCGCCGAGACGCGCAGCAGCTTCGACCTGATCAAGACATATACCGAGCTGGCAGGGACCTTGGGCGCGGTTGCGCGCCACGACGGCGATGCCGATGCGGGCATGGCCGGCGCGGCGAAGGTGGTCGAAGCGACCTACACCTTCCCCTATCTCGCTCACGCGCCGCTCGAACCCAATGATTGCGTCATTCGCCGCAGCGAGGACGGCGGTGTCGAGCTGATGTTCGGCTCGCAGTTGCAAACCGTCGATCAGGCCGTGGCTGCGCAAATTTTGGGCCTCAAACCGGAGCAGGTGCGGATCAAGACGATGCTTGCCGGCGGGAGCTTTGGGCGCCGCGCCACGCCTGCTGGCGACATGGCGGCCGAAGCCGCTAATGTTCTAAAGGCAGCGCAGCACAAGGGCCCGATCAAGCTCATCTGGACGCGAGAGGATGACATCAAGGGCGGCCGCTATCGGCCCCTCTTCGTGCACCGTATGAAAGGTGCGCTCGACGACAAGGGCAATATCATCGCGTGGGATCATGTGATTGTCGGCCAGTCCTTCATCAAGGGCTCGCCATTCGAGAGCGCGATGCTGAAGGACGGCGTGGACCAGACCATGGTCGAGGGTGCGAGCACGCTGCCCTATCAGGTGCCGAATCTGCGAGTTTCCGCCCACATCCATGACGTTGGTGTTCCGACGTTGTGGTGGCGCTCGGTGGGCTCGACCCATAATTCTTATTCGACCGAGACGTTCCTCGATCTGCTGGCGGCGGCGGCAGGGGCCGACCCACTTGCCCTTCGGCAGCGGCTCCTAGCCAATCACCCGCGCCACCTTGGCGTGCTCAATCTCGCCGCCGAGAAAGCCGGCTGGGGCAAGTCGCTGCCCAAAGGCAGAGCGTGCGGCCTGGCCGTGCACGAATCCTTCAAATCCTTCGTCGCTCATGTCGTGGAAGTGTCGGTTGGCGAGGACGGCCTGCCGAAGGTGGAGCGCGTGGTCTGCGCCGCCGATTGCGGCATCGCGATCAATCCGGACGTCATCAAGGCTCAGCTCGAAGGCGGCATGGGATACGGGCTTTCGGCGATCCTGTATGGGGCCATCGATCTCGAGGATGGGCGAGTCAAACAGTCCAACTTCAATGATTACCGCGTGCTCAGGATCAACGAGATGCCGCCGATCGAGGTCCATATCGTGCCTTCGACCGAGAAGCCGACAGGCATCGGCGAGCCGGGCGTGCCGCCGATCGGTCCGGCAGTCGCGAATGCCTGGGCGAAGCTCACGGGGCAGCGCGTGTTCGAACTTCCTTTCTCACGCTCGGTCGGTAGGGCCACATGAGAAATTATTTGGCGGCGCTCGCTTCGGGAATGGCCGTTCTCGCGGTAGGGATGGGCGTAACGGCAGGTGAGGACCCGTCTCGCACGCTAAGACCAGTCACTACGTTCTCTGCCATCAGCGACCAGAGAGAACGCTCCGTTGCCCTTTTTACCGAGGCCGGCAAAGTCATCATGCATCCCCGCTGCATGAATTGCCACCCGCGGGGAGATCGACCCACTCAAGGCGAGGATAGCCATCCGCATCAGCCCTTGGTTGTCCGTGGCGACTTTGGCCTTGGTGCGCCCGGTATGAGATGCACGACGTGCCATGGACCGGCGAATTTTGACCCTGGTGGTGTGCCGGGGCATCCATTGTGGCACGTAGCCCCGATCGAGATGGCATGGCAAGGCAAGTCGCTCGCCGAAATCTGCGCGCAAATCAAGGATCCGGAGCGCAACGGCGGCAAAACGCTGGAGCAACTTGTCCATCACATGGCGGAGGACTCACTCGTTGGTTGGGGTTGGCATCCTGGTGCGGGCCGTGAGCCGGTGCCGGGCACGCAGAAAGACTTTGGCGTTCTCATCAAAGCATGGGTGGACAGCGGCGCAGCCTGTCCGACGCCGTGAAAAAGCTTGCCTGCGACTAGGTCATGAGCGTGCTCAGTTTGAAACGCGAACGGAAGCCACAGCACGGGCCGATCGACGTTGCACGCTGCTGGCTTGATGACTTCGGCCGAGTCATGCTGGCAACCGTTGTCTCGACTTGGGGCTCCTCGCCTGTGCCCGTGGGCGGTCAGCTTGTCGTGGCGCCAGGCGAGCGCTTCGAGGGATCGGTGTCCGGCGGCTGCGTGGAGGTCGATGTGATTTCCGAGGCCGCGGAAGTCATGGCAACGGGGCGTAGCAAGCTTCTTGAGTTCGGTGTTGCTGATGAGACGGCGTGGCAGTCTGGCCTGCCTTGTGGCGGCACGATGAAAGTTTTCTTGGAACGGCTGGAGGGCCTCTCCGACACCGCATATCTCGATGCGATTTTAACGGCACGTCGCTCGCGGACGGCGCTCGCTGTGGTCACAGACCTCAGGACTGGCGTCCGTCAGATATTCGACGTCGCCTCCGCAATGCCGTCCAAGGTTACTGAAGCCATCGCTTCCGGGCAAAGCAAACCGATTGAGACGGCGGAAGGTGACGTCTTTCTGCACGTGTTGACTCCTCCTTTGCGCATTGTTGTGGCTGGC
>JAENXG010000550.1 GCA_016649675.1 Methyloceanibacter sp. | reverse complement strand
TATCGGGATTTTGCCTTTATATTCAGCGCTCTAGCCCTCTTGACGAAGCCCCATCCCGCTCCCATATCTCGGACCGGCGGGAAGGCCATTTGGCTTGCCGCCGTCCCCGGCTCCGGACCAAGAGCGGGCTGACACCATATCGCTTCTCAAGGAGGATGTGACATGAGGCACTTTGATCTGACCCCACTTTACCGCTCTACCATCGGCTTCGACCGGCTCGGCTCGTTGCTCGACACGCTCACCACGCTCGAGGGCAACGCCCCGAGCTATCCGCCCTACAACATCGAGCGGGTCGGCGAGACCGAATATCGCATCAGCATGGCAGTCGCCGGCTTCGGCGAGCGCGACCTCGCCATCGAGGTGAAGGAGAACACCCTTTCCATTCGCGGCGAGAAAAGGACTGAGCAGGAGGACACGACCTTCCTTCATCGCGGCATTGCCTCGCGCAGCTTCGAGCGCCGGTTCCAGCTCGCCGACCATGTCGTGGTGAAGGGCGCGGTGCTCGAGAACGGATTGCTGCATGTCGATCTCGTGCGCGAGCTGCCGGAGGCCATGAAGCCCCGCACTGTTCCCATCACGACCAAGACCGACAAGGCCGAGAAGCCGAAGGTCATCGACAGCAAGGCCGCCTAATAGCGTTTTTTTGCGTCCATTGCGGCCCATTGGCGCGCATTGAGGTGAGTTAACGTCGAACAACAAGAAGGGCGTCCTTCTCATGGAGGGCGCCCTTCTCTGTTCGCAGGAGAGACCTGCAGGTCCGCCCCCTTCACGCGAGATACGGTCTTGGGGGCGACGGTTACAGCCTATCAGCCACAACTTGCGCGAGCCTTAACGGCGGCGCCCCGCGGTAATTTCTCGTTAACTCGTCAGGCCGGCGCGGGCGGAAGCCCGATGCCGACGATCGCGCCGCTCTCGATGAGACCGGCGAGATTGGCTTCGAGATTGAATGCGGGCGCCTCGCCGAGCGCGATTGCGGCGGCCTCTCCGATGCTCTCGCCGCCCTTGAGGGCAAGAATGAAGGGAGCAGCGCCTGCGGGCAGCCTGCGCAGCTCCACGTCGAGATAAGGCCTGACCACGAGCGCGTCTTCGCCTCCCGACTCAAACCGCGTCGGGGGCACCTCGCCGTGTTGCGCGTTGATCTCGAAGATCGACACCACCGGATGGGGCGAGCGCACGACCGCGAGCGAGGGATGGAGCATGAGCACGGCGTCCTCGGCACGCTCCGCCGCGCCTGCCAGCTCCGACAACGGCAAGGGCGCGGCATCGGGCGCGTGGTAGGCGGCATGCCACGCCCATTCGAGCGCGGCGACGTCAGCGAGATAGGGCACCGAGGCGGCGGGGGTGAAACTCGCAACGAACCCGGGGAAGCCGACGCCGTAGCGGAGCAGCACCGGCGAGCGGGGCGGCTCGTGCTCGATATAGACCCGCGCCATGGCGCGGAAGAATTCCTCGCCCACGAGGCGCGCGACGACCGGGAAGCGCCCCGAGAGCACCTCGATCAGACCTGCATAGACATTGTTCCGGTAGACGCCGAAGCGGCGGGACGGCACGCCGCCCGTCTTGCGCGACAAAGGGGCGGGCACCGCGGCCTCGGTGTCGAGGACGGCGCCGGCGAAGTCCCGCTGCAAGTCAG
>JAENXG010000332.1 GCA_016649675.1 Methyloceanibacter sp. | reverse complement strand
GCTCGGAGATGTGTATAAGAGACAGGTTCTCTGCCAAGACGCGATAAACCGAAGCGGCTTATACCTAGCCGCTTCTACCTAGCCGCTTCTACCTAGCCGCTTCTACCTAGCCGCTTCGCCTACCTTCAGAAGCCCTTATCGATGAGCCGGTTAAGCAGAGGGTCGCCCTCGCCGTCATCCAACGCGGGCGCTAAGTGTTAGATACGATCCACTAGCCCTGAAGCCAGGGAAGACCGGCCGTCTTCCAGCCCCCGACGGAGCCGCGGTGCCTATCGTCGTCGAGCGGCCCTTCGAAACCGCCAGCGACGTTGTGACAGGCCTGATAGCCCGCCTCGGCCATCGCCTTGGCCGCAGCTAGGCTCCGGCCTCCCGAACGGCAAATGAAGAAGAGGTCGTCGTCCAATTGAGCGCCGACCGCCTTAAGCTCGCCGGCGAGTCGCTCGACAAAGCGTAGATCCACGGTCTGATCGGGAAAGGTCTGCCATTCGACAAGGACAGCCCGCTTGCCGATGGGTCCGAGATCAGGAATCCCGACATAGGTCCATTCCGCGCGCGTGCGGACGTCGATCAGCTGCGAGCCCGGACGCGAGGCAAGGCCTTGCCAAGTTGCCTCGACATCAACATTGTCGACTGCTCTATCGCCGTTCTGCCCGCTCAAATGACAATTCCTCCCTGGGCTTCGCTGTCTGCGGGGTGTCTAGCCATATTAGGCCAAACTAAAGGACCCTCCCTGTCTTTTTCAACAGTATCGGGCACATCTCGGTCCAAGTTGCCCTCTCTGTCTAATGTCTGAAACTGGGCGATAAACGGACATTGAGTCCTTCAACGGCTTGCTGCGTGGACCCGAAAGCGTCTGCGTTGGGTCATGATCACAACCTAGAAGCCCAGCCAATGATGTCGGCTTTGGGTCAGAAGCGGACAGCTGCAGCGTCGTTCGTCCGCTTCGCACCAATATAGCGGACATAGTGACCCCGGTTGTGGTCTGCACATTTCAGCGGTAGCCTTCTCCGTGTTCGTGGGAGATAGCTCGTGGCCGATATCGTCATCATCAATCCTCGGTTCGAAATTTCCTTCTGGGGGATGGAGCATTGCATCGGCTTGTTGGGAAAGCGTGCGAATCTGCCGGTCGCCTGCCTTGCCTTGCTGGCAGCGTTGGTACCCGACCATCACGACGTGACGTTGATCGACGAAAATGTCGAGGACATCGATTTCGATCGACTTGGAGCGGCTGACCTAGTCTGTGTGACAGGGATGAGCATCCAGGGCCGGCGAATGCGCGAGATCATCGAGGAAGTCAAAGCACGTGGCGTCATGACCGCGGTCGGAGGGCCGATGGCCACGGTTGAGCCGGAGCAACTTGCCGGTCTCCCCGACGTACTTTTTATCGGTGAAGCCGACGAAACCTGGCCTCAGTTTTTGCACGAGTGGGAGAATGGTACCCACAAGAGTCGTTACGAGCAGGCCGAGAAGACCGACATGGCGCAGCTGCCACTGCCGCGCGTCGATCTCTTAAAAGCCGACCGCTATATGTTCGGCAGCATGCAAATCTCGCGCGGCTGCCCGTTTACCTGCGAGTTCTGCGACATCATCGTGACCTTCGGCCGCCGTCCACGCCTCAAGAGGAGCGAGCAGGTGCTGGCCGAGCTTGAATCCTTCTGTCGGGCCGGGCTGAAGATCGTGTTCGTCGTCGACGACAATCTGATCGGCAATAAAAAGGCGATCAAGCTGGTCCTCCGCGATATCGTCGCGTGGCAGCAGGAGCGGGCCTATCCGCTCACGCTCTTCACCGAGGCGTCTCTGGACCTCGCCGAGGACGACGAGCTTATGGAACTCATGGGTCTTGCGAATTTCCAGAGCGTCTTCATCGGCATAGAGACGCCGAACGAGGATTCACTGCGCGAGACCAAGAAACTACAGAATGTTCGGCCCAATGCGGGCACGCTGCTCGAGCGGGTGCATCGCATTCAGAATAAGGGCATCGATGTGTGGTGCGGCATGATCGTAGGCTTCGACCATGACGACCCATCGATCTTCGACGTGATGCCGAAATTCCTCGCCGAGGCGCGGATCTCTGCAGCGCTCATCGGCATGCTCCATGCCATCCCCACGACCCCGCTCTACACCCGGTTGGCGAAGGCAGGACGACTGAACGACGACGAGGCAAGCGAGCTCTACGGCACGAATGTCATGCCGCTCGGTATGTCGGGCCAAGAGTTGCGCGACGGGTTCGTCAACGTCATGCAACGCACCTATACGTCCGACGCCTATTTCGCGCGCCTCGATGCTCAGTTCATTGACGAGCGATTCAGGTTCGTCCTTCACGGCCTGCCCTATTGGTGGAGGCACCCTTACGCGTGGGCAAAGCGCCTTGCGGGCAACTATGTGAGGTTCGCCGTGGTGGCGAACAGGCTCCTAAGTCAAGTCAAGGACGACGGCGTGCGGGATCGGTATCGGCGGCAGTTGCGGCGCGTCGTGCGACATCGCCC
Source organism: Methyloceanibacter sp. (assembly GCA_016649675.1). GTDB lineage: Bacteria > Pseudomonadota > Alphaproteobacteria > Rhizobiales > Methyloligellaceae > Methyloceanibacter. The sequence goes on along the minus strand of JAENXG010000332.1, from coordinate 561 downwards.
ATGGGAGCCGCATATCCTGTTCGTTTATGCCATCAAGGTTGCGATGCATTATCACTTTTCCGCCCTCGCTCATGCCATGGCGCAGCGCGATGCGAAGACGGGGGCCATGCCGGATGCGGGCCGTTCCTTCTCGCGCGCAAAAACCAAAGTTGCGGAGGAGGCTCTCGCGAGCTAACGACCGGCAACGTCGATACCCGCCAGGTCTTGGCGAGGTTGCTTATCCGATGGCCATACAAGAAGATGACAAGGATGATGATGAGTATGAGTCCGATCGACATGATCTATCTCCCATTGCAGCACCTAACAAAACATTGAGCCTCTTCGCGTTCCGACTGTGAAGCCCTTGATCGGCATTTTCCCCTACTTCTTCCGAACTTGTGGACCTTCGTCGACGTTAAGGAAGTTTCACGCAGTTTTTCTGCTCCGAAGTGTGAAGGAAGTTACATGCGTCCCCTCGTCGAGCCTCCGCCCACGTTGCGCTGCATGTGCGGTGGAGAGTTGCGGCTCAAGCTAATTGAGCCGACTGACCGCAGCTTTGGAAAACAGAGAGAAATATTCGTC
>JAENXG010000488.1 GCA_016649675.1 Methyloceanibacter sp. | reverse complement strand
GTTTATTTGCCGCGAAGCGCGTCCTTGAGGCCGCCGACCGCGTTCTGAACCTTTCCGGCAACCTTGTCGCTCTTGCCTTCGGCCTCGAGCTTGGCATCACCGGTGACCTTGCCGATGACTTCCTTCACGGCACCTTTGGTCTGCTTTGCCGATCCCTTGATACGATCTTTGTCCATGCGAATCTGCCTTTCGATGGGAACTCGGATGTGGAGGATCTTATTCGCCATAACCGCCGTGCTGGCGCTTTGACCCAGATCAAAGGGGCGGATAGGCCCGCACCGCGCGGCCACAGAATTGCACGATCGTCCGACGTATCGCCGCAGCGTCGGGCGGAACGCTCGGCTGGTACGTCAACTAAGAGCCGCCCGCTGCCCCGCCTGTAACAAGCGGGGACGCCCACATGATCAGCGACGTGCGAGTATGCTCACATCAGGCTCGCCCTCTGCGAACTTGACCTAAGTCAATGTTCTGCGCTCCCTTCATCACTATTCTCTCCAATATGCTCCTCGGCCATAATCGCGTGAGGGGCTATAGGTTGGAGGCTACCCAATGCCAACGTTGATGCCCTGGACTACGGTCGAGATCGGCGACCTCGATGTTTTTGCGCCCACGCTTCCCTCCCTCGTGGTCTACACTTGGTACGTTGATGATGAACCAGAAAGCACGGTTACATATTTTTGGCGCGACGATCCCACCGGGATGATTCATTACGAGCTTGTGCTTGTCGCACCGGTGCCATTTGAGGAGGCCGTGACCCGAGCGCAGGAGGAAGCGCCTAAGCGCAGCGTTGAGCGAATTCACGTCAAGCACGCGAGATCGTCGAACAAGCTAAAGCGCACGGCCAAAACAAAGCGAGCAGCAAAAATAAGCGTGGCGCAGTCGAAGAGGCGAGCACCTGTCAAACGCAAGACGGCCAAGCTCGGAACCGGAAGGCGTAAGCAACCCACCTGAGGCGACCATAGACGGAAGGCTTCGACCGGCGGCTCCCATCGTACTCTGACGCTCGGAATTCCCCACCTCCGCAGCCACGGCACCAGCTAGGCGCCGACGGCGTGGGGTTGCGGTTGAAGCCATTCGACAACGCAGCAGGCGAACGCGCATGCCTCTGCCTCGGCCCGGGCCCGCCTCGTTCAATCAAATGTTGTTGATTGATCGCAGCATCGCAGCCAAGGCGAGAGAAATTGTCACCCTCAGCGGAGAGAGAGAGAGTTAAGCAGCAGGAAATTGCGAAGCGGCTAGGTATAAGCCGCTTCGGTTTATCGCGTCTTGGCAGAGAACTTCAGCGCAGGCGATGCGGTAAAACTCGTCCTCGCCCGCGACCGCGCTCATCGAGAGTTACTCGATGCTATTTCTTGCCATGCTCCTCGGCGTGCGTCTTCCCTGCCTCTTGGGCGTGCCCATGGGCGTTAAGCTCGTGGGCGCTCGCTGTGAGGGCATGATGTGCCGCTTTCTCGTGATGTCCGGCCTCATATGCTTTGGCCGCTTCCCCGTGGTGTCTGGCGGCGTGCGTGCAATGTTCTGCTGCCTTCTTGTGAAGCTCCGAAAGTTTCGACATGGCATTCCTCCCGGGGTTTTTTCTTGATCGGCTTCTTGCCCAAGGCTTCCGCGTTCGGTCTTGCATTCGCCCCGCCTAACTCCCTAATGCGGCAAGACATGATCTGGAACTGGATGACATTTGCTCTCGATGCTGCGCGGCTTGGCCGCGAAACGCAGGAAGTCATGGCCTTGCGGCTTCTGAAGCTCGCGCGCGGTGGGCGTGCGGCTGAGGTCGAGGCGCGGCGCATGGTGACGGAGAAGGGGGTCGCGTTTACCGAGGCCGCCGCGACGCTCGCCACTGGCGGCTCGATGAAAAAAGTTGTCCGTCGCGTGCGCAGCCGCGTGAGCCAAAACAAGCAGCGCTTGTCGCGCTTCCGCTAGGGGCTTTTGCTTCTGTGGCCACCGAG
>JAENXG010000534.1 GCA_016649675.1 Methyloceanibacter sp. | reverse complement strand
CGAGCGCTTCGCCCTTGACCAGCGCGGGAAGCCGCGCACCGTCCTCGCCGACGGCGTCGTCGATGCCCTCCTCATAAATCTTGAGGAAGCCGTCGAAGCGGATCACGGAGCCCGTCGCCCGCACGCCGTAGCGTTCACCGTCCTTGCCGGCGACGTCGATGTCGATGGTGGTGCGCTCGATGTCGGCGCTTTGCGCTTGGCTCGCCAGCGTCCGCTGCCAGATGAGCTTGTAGAGCTTCGCGGCATCGTCCTCGAGATAGCGGGCGACCTGGTCGGGCTCCTTGGTGAAATCGGTCGGCCTGATCGCCTCATGGGCCTCCTGCGCGTTTTTGGCCTTGGTCTCGTAGGCGCGCGGGGAGGGGGGGACATAACGGTCGCCGTAGAGCTTGGCGACCATGCGGCGGGCGGCGGCGATCGCCTCGGGCACGATCTGCACGCCGTCGGTCCGCATATAGGTGATCAGCCCCTCGCTCTCGCCACCCATATCGACGCCCTCATAGAGCCGCTGCGCGAGCTGCATGGTGTGGCGCGGCGAGAAGCCGAACTTGCGCGAGGCCTCTTGTTGCAGGGTCGAGGTGGTGAAAGGGGCTGCGGGGTTGCGGCGCTGCGATTTGCTTTCGATGGTGTTGACGGCGAAGCGGCCGCCTTCGAGCGCTGCTTTCAGCCGCTCGGCGCTCGCCGCATCGGCGACGTCGAACTTTTCGAGCTTCTTGCCGCCGATCGAGGCGAGCCTGGCCTGGAAGGTCTCGCCCTTGGCGGTCGCCAACTCGGCCAGGATCGTCCAATATTCCTGCGCCTTGAATCGCTCGATCTCGAGCTCGCGGTCGCAGACGAGTCTCAGCGCCACGGATTGCACCCGGCCGGCGGAGCGGGCACCAGGCAGCTTCCGCCACAGCACCGGCGACAGCGTGAAGCCGACGAGATAGTCGAGCGCCCGGCGGGCGAGATAGGCGTTGACCAGGGGACCGTCGATCGCGCGCGGATGACGCATGGCGTCGAGCACGGCCTCTTTGGTGACGGCATTGAAGACCACGCGCTCCACCGGAATGCCCACCAGGGCCTTCTTGCGATCAAGCACCTGAAGGACATGCCAGGAGATGGCCTCGCCCTCGCGGTCGGGGTCGGTGGCGAGGATCAGCTTGCTCGCGCCCTTCATCGCTTTGGCGATCTCGTCCAGCCGTTTGGCCGCCTTGGGCTCGATGTCCCAATGCATCTCGAAGTCGTTGTCGGGTACGACCGAGCCGTTCTTGGAGGGCAGATCGCGCACGTGGCCATAGGACGCGAGCACCCGGTATCCGGGCCCGAGATATTTATTGACGGTCTTGGCCTTGGCTGGCGATTCGACGATGACGATGTTCATTGAGACTTCCTAGCCGCGCAAATTGCGTCAGGCTCGGGGCGGCGGGCCAGATTGGCCCTTCGGTATGCGCCCGGAAAATGGTGTCTTGACCGGCCGCTGTCAAATTCGGCCAAGTCCGATTGACAACTTCTAAGGGTGTATACTAACTAAGACAACCTAGAGCTGTTAAACCTATCTATGTCTTTGGAGCGGCAACCACTTACGGATTCAACCATTCGGAGGGGGCGCTGGGAACCCATCGGCGCGAAATAAGGCGGAATGGAATGGCAGGGCCCGGCGCCCGGCCTCCGGCAGGCGGCGCAGCCCCATCCAGCGATGGGCTGGAGCTGACCCGCGCCAGGAGGCCGCTGGAGTATAT
>JAENXG010000391.1 GCA_016649675.1 Methyloceanibacter sp. | reverse complement strand
GTAACGACGGCTAGCTATAGGGCACGACCGGCCCGGGCCCTTGCTCTCAAGCAGGCTTCGCACTATTTTCCTGGGCAGGAACAGGTGATCCATGCCGCGCATGACCTTGCAGATGGAGATAAAGACCGGGGTTTCGGCCCTGGCCGCCTCTGCTCGCGCGCTTGAGACCTGCAAGCTCCTCGTCCTTAGACGCCCCTGAGCGCCTACCGGTCCCGCTTCGATGGCGGGGCGGGTGTTCAGGGGGATGGCAATACAAACCCGACAAATTCAATCGGCTTATCAGTCATGCTAGACTGATCGCCAAGCTTAAGGGCGAGAACCATGAACTCCAATCAGGATCACGCGGAGATGGAGCGGCGCGCAGACAAGGACCGCGTCGTCATCTTCGACACCACCTTGCGCGACGGGGAGCAATGTCCCGGCGCCACCATGACCTTCGACGAGAAGCTCGAGGTGGCCGAAATCCTCGACGAGATGGGCGTGGACATCATCGAGGCGGGCTTCCCCATCGCGAGCCAGGGCGACTTCGACAGCGTGCAGGAGATCTCCCGCCGCGCCAAGAACGCGGTCGTGTGCGGGCTGGCGCGGGCGCAAATGAAAGACATCGACATTTGCGCCGATGCCATCAAGCCGGCCGCCCGCGGCCGCATCCACACCTTTATCGGCACCTCCCCGCTCCATCGCAAATATCAGATGGGGATCGACGAGGCCGAGGTGCTCGAGCGGGTGACCGCATCGGTGACGCGCGCGCGGAGCTATACCGACGATGTCGAATGGTCGGCGATGGACGCAACCCGCACCGAGGCCGATTTCCTCTGCCGTTGCGTCGAGGCCGCGATCAAGGCCGGCGCCACCACCGTCAACATCCCCGATACTGTCGGCTACGCCACGCCCGACGAGTTCGGCGCGCTCATCCGCATGATCCTCATCCGCGTGCCGGGTGCGGACAGAATCGTGTTCTCCACCCATTGCCACAACGATCTCGGCCTTGCCGTCGCCAACTCGCTGTCAGGCGTCGGCGCTGGCGCGCGCCAGGTCGAATGTGCCGTCAACGGGCTTGGCGAGCGCGCCGGCAACGCGGCGCTGGAAGAGATCGTCATGGCTATCAAGACGAGGGCCGACGTCATGCCGTTCTGGACCGGCATCGATTCGACCATGCTGACGCGAGCCTCCAAGCTCGTCTCCCGCGTGACCGCTTTCCCGGTTCAATACAACAAGGCCATCGTGGGACGGAATGCGTTTGCCCACGAAAGCGGCATTCACCAAGACGGCATTCTGAAGAACGCGCAGACTTTCGAGATCATGACGCCCGAAAGCGTGGGCTTGAAGGAATCCTCGCTCGTCATGGGCAAGCATTCCGGGCGGCATGCCTTCCGCGAGAAGCTGAAGGAGCTCGGCTATGAGCTCGGCGACAACGCCTTCGAGGACGCCTTCGTCCGCTTCAAGGCGCTCGCCGACCGCAAGAAGCACGTCTATGACGAGGATCTCGAAGCCCTGGTCGACCAGGAGATCGCTAGCGCCCATGACCGCATCAAGGTGGTGGCGCTGACCGTGATCGCGGGCACCGGCGGTCCGCAGAAGGCGACCATCACGCTCGACGTCGACGGCCGGCAGCACACCCACGAATCGACTGGCGATGGGCCGGTTGACGCGACCTTCCGGGCCATCAAGGCGATCGTGCCCCACGAGGCGCGGCTCCCGCTTTACCAGGTGAGCGCCGTTACCGAGGGGACCGACGCCCAGGCCGAGGTGAGCGTCAGGCTCGAGGCCGACGGCAAGACGGTGACGGGCAGGGGCTCCGACACCGACACTCTGGTCGCTTCGGCCAGGGCCTATGTCAGCGCCCTCAACAAGCTGCTCGCCCGCGAGGCGCGGCGGAAACCGGAGACGATGCTCGCCTCCTGACGCGAATCGCCTCTCAAAGGCACTCTGTCTGCAATTAAGGCGGCTGGCGGCGAACCGGCCGCCTTAACTTTGGCGGTCGTCCCAGCGGAATCTGATGCTGAGCCGCCACATTGGCTCGAAAGCTTAATTGCGGCCATTAACCATGCGGCCCGGGAGCCTCCGATTGTGGCATCCGCCTCGGACTCGGTGGGGTGTGTGCCCGTTCGTCAACGCAAGCGAATTGTTTTTGCAAAATAGGCTCTAGACGCATTGCCCGCCATTCCAATTTGCATCAATGTGAGTGTGCGCTCGACAGACGGCCAAGAACCGGTGGCATGGCAGTTGCTTTCTGTCGCTCGTAAGTTTCAGTGGCGTTCATGGCTCCCTTAAGGTGAGCCGATTTGGGGCGGGCGTATGTTCTCGCGGGCCTTGGGCTTTGTCTCGGCGGACATGGCTATCGACCTTGGCACAGCGAATACGCTGGTTTACGTGCCGGGCCGGGGGATCGTCCTCGACGAGCCTTCCCTCATCGCCGTCACGCAGCGTGACGGCGAGCGTCAGGTCATTGCGGTTGGCCACGAGGCCAAGACGATGCAAGGCCGCACACCAAGCAAGATCGAGACCATTCAGCCTCTGCGCGACGGCGTGATCGCCGATTTC
>JAENXG010000162.1 GCA_016649675.1 Methyloceanibacter sp. | reverse complement strand
TGTTCGACGGTGGGAAAGGCGGAATGCACGAACAGCAAATCGCCGATCGTGGCGAAGCGCACCTTTGACTTGTACTGGCCGCCCTCCCCTTCCAGCGCCTCGGCGTCCTCGAGGAGGTCGAAAATATCAGGGGCCAGAGCCTCGCGCTCGAACGGCCGGTTCCACCCGAAGATCGACTCCAACGTCGTCTGACCCGGAGGTCGATCGAGGACCCGGCAGTGGGTCGCGGGGGTGACAGCCACAAACCGATATCCGCGTGACTGAAGTGTCCTTCCGAGGACAGTCAGGGCGAGGCTCTTTGCATCCATGCTCTAGAATACCCGACGATTGCTGGCGCGAAAGGACGTATGCCGTGCTTTCCGATCGTGACGCATGTCCCTCCTTCGCCCCGCTAGCGGGATGGACACGCGATGTGTAAAGCAAAAGAGCACCCTGCGGCGCATACGCTTGTTTCCGTCACGAGGACGCAGGGCTACTCTGCTAGCGAGATCGAATCGTCTCTGGACGGGGGCTTGGTGCCGCGACGCGGCAGACCTTGGAAAGGCGACAGGTAAGGATGCCAGAGCTCGACCCGCTTCTCCTTTCGCGCATCCAGTTCGCATTCACCATCTCTTTTCACATCCTCTTTCCGTCTTTCACCATCGGGCTTGCCGCCTGGCTCGTGGTGCTCGAGGCGCTGTGGCTCAAGACCGGCAAGGCCATTTATTTCGACATCGCCCGGCATTGGACCAAGATCTTCGCCGTATCCTTCGGCATGGGCGTCGTCTCCGGCGTGGTGCTCTCCTACGAGTTCGGCACCAATTGGAGCGAGCTGTCGCGCCGCGGCGGCAATGTCATTGGGCCGCTGATGTCCTACGAGGTCTTGACCGCCTTCTTCCTCGAGGCGGGCTTTCTCGGCATCATGCTGTTCGGCGCCAAGCGCGTGTCGAAGCCCGTACATTTTTTCGCCGCCTGCATGGTGGCGCTCGGCACCGTGATCTCGGCTTTCTGGATCCTGTCGGCCAATAGCTGGATGCAGACGCCGGCCGGCTTCCGCGTCGCCGCTGATGGCGTGCTGCATGTGACGGACTGGGGACAGGTCATCTTCAACCCCTCCTTCCCCTATCGCTTCGCCCATATGGTGGCGGCCGCCTATCTCACCACCGCCTTCATCGTCGCTGGCATCGGCGCCTGGTACATCTTGCGCGGGAGGAGCGTGGCGCATGGGCGGATCATGCTCGGCATGGGCTTGAGCCTGCTCGTCTGGCTCGCCCCGCTCCAGCTCGTGATCGGCGACATGCACGGGCTGAACACGCTAAAATATCAGCCCGCCAAGATTGCGGCGCTCGAAGCCCATTGGGAAACCGGCAAGGAGGTGCCGCTGATCCTGTTTGCGGTCCCCGACCCCAAGGAAGAGACCAACCATTACGAGCTCGCCATCCCCAAGCTCGGCAGCCTGATCCTCACCCATGAGTGGGACGGCGAGATTAGGGGGCTGAAATCCTTTCCGCCCGAGGACCGGCCCAATCCCATCATCCCCTTTTTCGCCTTCCGCATCATGGTGGGCATCGGGATGATCATGATCGCCACCGGGCTTATCGGGTCGATCCTATGGCTGACGGGGCGACTCTATACCAGCCGCTGGTTCTTGCGACTTTTGACCTGGGTGTCGCCGCTTGGCTTCCTCGCCGTTCTCGCCGGCTGGTTCACCGCGGAAGTCGGGCGCCAGCCCTGGACGGTGTATGGCGTGTTGCGCACCGCCGATGCGGTGTCGCCGGTTCCGGGCGGCAGCGTGCTCGCCTCGATCATCCTCTTCGTGCTCGTCTACGGCATCGTGTTCGGTGCCGGCGTCTATTACATTGCCCAGCTCGTGCGCCGCGGTCCCGAAGAGACCCCGCCGGTGTCCGAGGACGAGGCCGATCTTTCGCACCGACCCATGGCAGCGTCAGGAAATCCATGACAGCGGTCGATCCAGGGCTCAGCCAAATCCTCCCCATCATCTTGCCGCTGGTGTGGGCGGCGATCCTCGCGCTCGCCGTGTTCCTCTATGTGCTGCTCGGGGGCTACGATCTCGGGCTTGGCGTTCTTTTCCCGTTTGCTCCATCCCACAAAGACCGCGACGCCATGATGAACTCGGTGGCGCCGTTCTGGGACGGCAACGAGACCTGGCTCGTGCTCGGCGGCGGCGGCCTGCTCGCGGCTTTCCCGCTCGCTTATTCAGTCATGCTGCCGGCGCTCTACATTCCCATCATCCTCATGCTGATCGGGCTCATCATGCGCGGCGTCGCCTTCGAGTTCCGCTTCAAGTCCGAGCGCTACCGCTTCCTGTGGGACGCGGCCTTCGCCGGCGGCTCGATCCTCGCCGCTCTGATGCAGGGCGTGGTCATCGGGGCCTTCGTGCAGGGCTTCACTGTGGCCGACAACCGCTTCTCCGGCGGCGCCTTCGACTGGCTCACGCCCTTCTCCGCCGTCACGTCGATCGCGCTGCTCTCCGGTTATGTGCTGCTCTCGGCAGCTTGGCTGATCATGAAGGGCGACGAGGCGCTGAAAGAGTGGGCCTACGGCGTCGCCCGCTTTGCGCTGATCGCATTGTCCGTGTTCATTCTGGTGTTCAGCCTGTGGACGCCATTCCTGCATCCTGAGATCGCTGCGCGCTGGTTCAAGCCCGCTCATATCGTGATGCTGAGCCCGGTGCCGCTGGCCACCGCGGGCAGCGTCGTGGCGCTCTGGATGGCGTTAGCGCGACGGCAACGCTACACGCCCTTCCTGCTCGCCACCGTGCTGTTCATTCTCTGCTACACGGGGCTGGCGGTGAGTCTCTTCCCCTACATCATCCCGCCGGGGATCACGATCTGGCAGGCGGCGGCAGCACCCGATAGCCAGCTGTTCATGCTGTACGGCGCGATCCCCATCCTGCCCATCATCCTCGGCTACACCGCCTATTCCTATTACGTGTTCTGGGAGGCGTCGGAGCACGACGCCTATCATTGACGCTCACCACTTGCCGGGGAGGTCATGCTCGGCAAGCCGGCGCTTCAACAGACGAATCTTCCCGTAAGCCTGCTCGATGCGGATGCGCGAGATGCGCCCGTCGCGCACCGCATCCGCGATGATGGCGTGGATCTTCTCGCCGAGCTCGGGGTCGTGCGCCAGGACGTTGGAGAAGACGATGAGGTCGGTGCCGGCATTCACCGCCTTGATCACGCGCTCCTCGATCGAATAGTCGTCGCGCACCGCACCCATCTCCATGTCGTCGCTGAAGATCACGCCCTGAAAGCCGATATAGTGCTCGGAGCGCAAAGCTTGGACCGCGCGGCCCGACAGCGAGGCGGGGAGCCTGGCGCCGTCGCTGAAGCGCGGGTGATAGAGATGGCCGATCATCACCCCATCGAGCAGGCCGTCATGCGCGAGCTGGCGATAGGGCTCAAGCTCGATCTCCCGCCAGGTCTCCGAGACATCGGCGAGCGCCTTGTGGCTGTCGGTGTGGCTCGAGCCGTGGCCGGGGAAGTGCTTGGCCACGGTGACGATGCCGGCCTCGCGATGGGCGATGATGAAGGCCCGCGCCAGCGCCGTGACCGCATTGGGATCGGCGCCGAAGCTTCGCTCACGCCCGCCGATCACCGGATTGTCGGGGTTGAGGTTGAGATCGACCACCGGGCCGAAATTGAGGTTGAAGCCCGCCACCGCCAGCTCATCGGCCATCGTCTTGTAAAGGCGCTGCGCGCTTTCCGGCGAGCTGAAGCTCGGGTTCCGGCCGACGCTCCGCGCCGACGGGAAATACGTGTACCCGTCGCGATGCGTGAGCCGCTGCACAAGGCCCCCTTCCTGATCGACGGCGATGAAGGGGATCGGCGCCGACCTCGCATTGCGTAAGAACGCCGTCAGCGCGCGCAGCTCCGCCTGCGAACCGATATTCTCGGGGTAAAGCACCACGCCCCCGATCGTGCCCCTGGAAAGCTCGTCGCGCACTTCCATGACGCCCGGGTCGCGGTCACTATGCCCGGCAAAGCCCACCATGATCATCTGCCCGATCACGGTATCGAGGTCGCCGGTATCGGCAGAGGCTTTCAGCTCGATGTCGAAGGCCAAGACGCGGGCCGGCAACGCCATCCAGAGCAAAAGCAGGATCGCAGCCATCAGGGTCTTCGTCATTGCGGGGACGCGTAGCAGCTTCATCCGGGGGGGGCGCGGGTTGGAGGGGGCCGTCAGGCAGGCGAGAAAGCAGGTGCCACAAGCGGCAGACGGTCGGCGGTTTGTAGCCGCCCCAAGGGAGGCGGAAAAGCCGGAGATTCTATGGCACGGGTCGAATTTCGAGGCTATGCTGCCCATCGTGCCGAGCCTATGGGGAGGCGACGATGCGTCAGTTGCGGTTAAAGCGCGTTCTGGCTGTCGGAGCGGCGCTCGCATTCCTTGTCATGGCTCTCGGTTCCGATACACGCGAGGCCTCGGCCGGCGATCATTATGACGGCGATCATTACCACCGCCATGGCGGCGGCGGTGGAGGCGGTAACGTCGGTGTCGGCGTGGGGATCGGTGTCGGCACCATCCTGCTGAACGAAGCCATCCGCCGGCGGCAAGAGGACAACAACCAGTACAACAAGCAGCAACAGGTGACGCAGCCGAAGGGCTGTCCGGAAGGCCTCACCTGGTCGAGGAAGAAGCACACCTGCGTGAAGGTGACGACCCCCGAGGTCGCCAAATGCGAGCTGCCGAGGATCAAGACCAGGAAGGGCTGCGTCTACCCGACGCCCGAAACCGCGTCCTGCGAGTGGCCGGAGACCAAGGCCGGCAAAGGCTGCGAGTGCGTCTCCGGCTATAAGCGCGAGCACGGCGAATGCGTGAAGCGCGATGAGCCGCACGTGGTGGATTGCGACTGGCCGATGATCAAGGCCGGCAACGGCTGCATGTGCGCCCCCGGCCTCATCCCAGCCAACGGCACCTGCATCAAGCCCCCGACCGTCGTCGTCGACCCAGGCGAGGTGAGCCCGGCCCATGCCGTGGCACCGGTGGGAGAACCGGTTGCGCCGTCCCCGCCAAAACAGGCAGAAGAGCCTAAGCCCAAGCCGAAATCAAAAGTCGCCGCGGCTGACCCCATCCGCTGCCTGCCTCAGGACCTCTACGATCTCGTGGTCGAGGCCTATGGCAAGCGCCCGGCGCTTGGTCCCTGCCCCACTGCCTGCCTGCCGAAACCCACCTATTTCTCTCCGGCCAAGCTCGACGCCATCGCCGCCAGAGAGGGCATCACCTGGTGCGAGAACTGCACGCAGGTGGGGCCCTACATGCCGCTCGCCTCGGTGCTCAAGCTCGAGCAGCTCGCCCATGTCACGATCTGCGTCGCTCCCGATCAATGCGTCTATCCGGTGAGGACGGTGGTCGAGCCGCAGACCGAGATCCGCACCATCTTCAAGAACCTGCCGGCCGGCGTGAAGAACGAGGGCAACATCGCCGTCGTGGTCGGCAACAAGACCTATCAGGGCGATCTGCCGGTGAACTCCTATGGGGCCAGCGACGCCGATGCAGTCACCGCGCTCCTCACCGATCAGCTCGGCTATCGCAAGGACAACATCATCGATCTCCGCGACGCCACCCTCGCCGATTTCGAGCGCGTGTTCGGCTCGGATGGAAATCCCGGCGGCGAGATCGCCAAGCGCATCGACGACAAGAACCCGGGCGACGTGTTCATCTATGTGGCGAGCCACGGCCTGACCGAGGGCGATGACGGCAAGG
>JAENXG010000033.1 GCA_016649675.1 Methyloceanibacter sp. | reverse complement strand
TGGGTCCGCATCAGGTTGGTATACTAATGTGGCCTATTCCTTCGACCAGGTCCACACCCGTGGTCCTGGGCTATTTCCTCTTCTGGACCTAAGGGCGGCGGTCGCCGTCGCGAAGAGCGAGGCAGAAGGCGCGTCGGGCATGGCCCGCGGCGCCTTCAGCTAATCCCGCTTCCGCCGGGCATTGCTTTGCGGCGCACAATATGCGCAAGCAAGGCCCGCCATGGTTGACATGACCCGCTTCGCCCTTCCCCTGCGCTGGCTTTGGCGCACGCCGCCCGAGCCGCCCGCGCCGGATGCTTTCGCCGGCAAATTCATCCTGCTCGCCTCTGAGGGGCGCCCCATCCCGCAGGCCGCGGTGGAGCTCGCCAGGCGCTTGGCCGAGAGGAGTGGCGCCGAGGTGCATGTGCTTTCCATCGCCCGCATCTGGGGCACGAGCTTCGGCCTGCCCCACCCGGGGCTGCTACCGAATAAGCGAGAAATGCAGGAGCGGCACGACAGCGTGGCGGGCGTCGTCACCTGGCTGAAGCGCCGCCACATTGAGGCGAGCGGCCAGGTCTCTGGTACGCGCAACGCAGCCAAGCGGATTCTGGCCGAGGCTCACCGCCGCGGCGCCGATGCGATCGTCATGGCGGCGGACCCGCCGCAGCATTGGTTTGTCTCCAACATGATCTGGTCGCAAGAGCCCTATCGCGTGCGCCGGCTGGCACCCATCCCCGTCTATCTGGTGATCGAAAGGGAACAGACCAGCTAGATTGTTCTGAGAATCCATGTTGATTAGGCTTGATCCACACGCTGAATTTGGCTGTCATGTGCGAGGATCGATCCAAGACGGACAGATTCAGTCTGAGTGGTTGGTAGGGCCAAGCTTCGAAGTCGCGCGAGCCAGCCGGCGAGGAGCGGGCTATCACAGATGATCGCGTTCATCGGCGACGTTCATCGGGAATTCGACCGTCTCGCCGGGGCGGTTTCGAAGCTGCCGGCTGGCGTGGAGGTAGCCATCCAGGTCGGCGATCTCGGCCTCCATCGGGATGACCTCAGCCAGACGGGGCGCGGAGTTCCGACGCTTGACCGCCTCGTCTATTACGTTACCGGAAATCACGACCACGAGCCGTCCTACCGTGGTGTCACCCGACCGACCGAGATGGCGCCCAACCTGGTGTTCGTTCCCCGGGGCACGGTGCTTGAGCTCGACGGGCGGCGGATTGCCTTCCTCGGCGGCGGAGATTCCATCATCGACCGGGCCGAACGGCGGGATGGCGTGGACTGGTGGCCGGAAGAGCAGGTGACGATGGCCGATGTCGCCCGGTTCGAGGGGGTGGGCCGGGTGGATTTTCTGGTGTGCCACACGCCGCCGGCCTTCGTGTACCACTTCTTTGACCTTCCCCCGGATCCCTCGGCCGTGGCCGTGGGGCGGGCATGGCAGATGCTAGGGCGCCCCCCGGTGATGTGCGGTCACATGCACAAGCCGCGGGAGGTCGGCCGCGTACGGGTCCTGGGCGAACTGGAAGTCCTGATCGCCTAGAGCATGATCTTAGAGAAGTGGGGACCGGTTTTCCGAAAAGATCATGCTCCAACAAGAGCTGGAGCGCTATCGCGACTCAACCCGACGCGATAGCGCTTTAGCCCTCATATACCGAGGGGAACAAATCGGTTGAGCTGCTGCTGGGCGCGACCGATGGCATTGAACGCCTCGCGCAGTTCTGCCCGCGCGAGCGGCAGCAGCTCTTCGGGACGGATCAGGTTGTCGGGCAAGAGGCCGGCACGAATCTGCTGGGCCTGGTGATCGAGCCTGACCTGGCAGATAATTGCAAAGGCCTCCCGCAGGGATTGCGCAGTCTCTTTGTCGATGGCTCCCAGCGCCTCGGCAGCAACGAGCCGGTCGAGGGTGGAGGAGATGGTAATGCCGTTCGCCAGGGCATGGAACCGTGCCAGGTTGGTGATCGGGACGACCCCGCCCTTCTTGAGGTCCACCTCCTGCCGCTCCCATCGCCTCATAAAGAACCGGTGTGGTATTGCCGGAGGGAGGTCGGTGGCGGTTCGGGCCAGCTGGGCGAGGAAGCCCGGATGCTCTCGTGCGTCCCTGAGCACAGCCACCAATGGAGGCGTGACCTCCAATCCACCCGCGACATGCCGGAAATCGAACGCCACTGCGGCGCGGACCAAACGCGAGCGGTCGGGCGACTCGAGACAGTCCCGGAAGGTCTGAACCCATTGTGATTCAGACATGCGCCAAAGCGTGTTCCCGGCCACCACACCTGAGATGTCGGCCCCGAAGCCGGCGCGGGCCAGACCCGCATTCACGTCCTTGGCAAGGCTCTCGAAATAGGCGTCCACTGCCGGGTCGGCGGGATCGGCGTAGGCCAGCGCATTGTCCTGATCCGAGGCAAGCGTGAGTTCCCGGCGCGCCACGCTCCCCAGCGCGAGCCAGGCCCAGGCACAGGGGGCCGGCCCGTGGCGGGCTATGGCGAACTCGAGCAGGCGCGCGGTGACGGCATCGCAGTTTAGGGCCAGGACGCGTCCGATGTCGGGAGCTTTGAGTCCGGCCTGGACCAGAGCCGCGAAAAGTCCTGGGAGCTCTTTGGTGGCGGCGTCGAGGGCCGCCTCGTCGGGCGCATTGAAGATGGCGGCGCGAAGGGCGAAGGGGCTCCAATACGCTAGTCCCACGAGGTCACCGGCGGACACGAGCCCCACGACGGTGCCCCGCGCGTCGGTCACCGCCAGGTGCTGCACGCCCGCGTACAGCATGTCGAGTGCGGCATCCACTGCATAACGATCCGACCGGACGGTCAGAAGGGGGCGGCTCATGATTTGGGTGACTGGCGCATCAGGTACGACACCGCCCGCCACCACCTTTTGACGAAAGTCGGTGTCGGTCACGATGCCGAACCCGCCAGCCGCTGGGACCAGGAGCGCCGAGACGTGGTTCGCGCTCATCAGGCTGGCGGCCTCTCGGACCGATCGTTCCGGAGGACAGAGCACCGGTGGCCCCTTCATCAGGTTGCTTATGCGGACGGTGCGGACCTCCGGCAGGCCGTGGACGGTGTGTCCGGTGCGGGTGAGTCGCTCACGCATGGTCCGGGCAACGAAAATGGCTCCGGCAGGACGGCCGAGGACTTCTAGCGCAGGCTCCCGCCCGATCAGGTAGCAGGTGGTGTCTTCATGCGACCTGACGGTGAATGCCGCCGCCATGCCCGTTAGCAGCGATGGGTGGCCAAAAGTCTCTCCGGGCTCGAGGATATCTACCACCTCGTCTTGGTGGCGCAATTCGGCCGAGCCGCTTCGGATGACGAAAAGCTCCGCCGCCGGGGGACCATCCTCGATGAGAATGTCGGTGCCCGCCGGGTAAGACCGTAGCGTTACGGCCGCGGCGATGCGCAGCAGATCGTCCCTGCCAAGCTGATCGTAGGGAGGGAAACGGGCGAGGAAACCGGCGATCTCTTCCACGGTGCCTATCGTCGGACGCATTCCTGAATCGAGGAGAGGAAGTTCAGGAGAAAGCTACGACCACGAAGGATGGGCCAAACGTCATAAAAAAACGAGAGGGAAGGCGCCGCTGCGATGTAAAGGCTCCATAAGCGTCCGCAAGAGCGGCTGAGGCAGCGTCAAGAGTGACGCACGGCTTTGGCGTTAGCAGAGAGGGGACGGGCGCCAATCTTGACGCCCGTCTGGCTTTACCATTCAAGCAGCTTTGCGTTTGCCTTCGACAGCAGGGGCCCGCTCGTCTTCAACGTAGACCCGGTACCAGTACAAGGGCAGATAGGCGAATAGCGTCGCCCAGCCGAGCCAATAATAGATCTGGACATTGCCCAGCTTCGAGTACCAGAGGCCGCCGAACAGCCAGAAGACGAAGTAGAGCGCCGCCAAAATCAGGGCGCCGTATTTCATGAATTCCGGCAGCTTGAATGGCCGGCGCATGTCCGGCTTGTCCTGGCGCAGCAGGTAATATCCGATCAGCACCGGGATGAAGGACACCGTGTAGCCGACGTTGGAGAAGCT
This sequence comes from Methyloceanibacter sp., assembly GCA_016649675.1. GTDB lineage: Bacteria > Pseudomonadota > Alphaproteobacteria > Rhizobiales > Methyloligellaceae > Methyloceanibacter. The sequence continues at coordinate 10,899 of JAENXG010000033.1, read as the reverse complement.
GTAGATCTCCACGGCACCGCCCCCCAGCACGACAATAAGCGAGGCGACGACGTTGAAGGCCATGGCGCGTGCCGGCACGCCATGCTCGTTCTGCTTGGTGAACCACTTTGGGAATTCGCCGTCCACAGCCATCTGATAGATGGAGCGACCGGAGCCCATGATGGCATTCAAAGCCGACAACGCCAGCGCCACGATCAGCATGAAGGCGATCATCCAGTTGAGGACCTCGCCGCCAATGCCGGGGAACACCTTGCCGGCGAAAGTCACGAAGATGGTCTTCGGGTCGGCCAGCGCCGGATCGGCGAGCGCTGCGGCTCCGAGAACGACGATGAAGGCGATCGGCACCATCGTATAAATGAACACCCCATAGGCGCCTTCGAGGTTCATCGCGATCTTGGCGTCCTTGTCTGGATTGGAGCATTCGCCGATGTAGCAGGCAGCCGCCTCCATGGCGATCACGTTCCAGGTGAGCAGGAAGCCATAGGCGATATAAACCTGCCACCACTTGAAACCGCCGATGTCTGAAAAGAAGCTCGACCCGTCGACATGCTTGAACCCAGACAGCTCGCCGAAATTCACCACGCTCGGATTGAAAATCCAGCAAATCGCGATGAAGGTCAGCGGGATCATCGACAGCAGCGCCAGGACGGTCGCAAACCCTGCGCCGAAGCGGATGCCGCGGTAGGCCGGGATGAAGACGAGTAGGATGCCGACCACTGAAATGATGAGGGTCGACCAGGCGATGAAGGTATGGATCGGCGTGAAGCCCGCCGTTGTATTCAGGCCAAAACGGTCGGCGAGGTAGAACGAAGCCAGGATCATGTTAAGCGGCGCCACAGGAAACCATCCCAGCCAATAGGCCCAGGCGGTGAAGCCGTTGATGTGCTTGGCGAACCTCGGCCAGCGGTCCTTGAAGGCCGGATAGGCGTAAGACGGCGCGCCGCCGGTGCGCTCGGGCATCATGGCCGCCAATTCAGCCAGAATGAGGCAGAGCACCCAGCCCGAAAGGGTGATGAAAACCGTGATCGGAATCGACGAGGCGCCGAGTGCCGTCACCATGACCGGCGCGATACCGGTCACCAAAATGGTGCCGGCGAGGCCGATGACGAAGGCCCCCCACCAGCCGGTCTCGCGTTTGAGTCCTGCTGAAGCGTATTTCAGCTCTTGAGAAGCCGTTGTCTGCTTAGGTTCTGCCATGACGTCCCCCTTGACGCGACACACACTGCTCGCGTCCGCTTTTTGTCCCCAAATTACACTATCAGGAAAGAAAGTTTCTTGCCAGTCCAACATGTATGCGTCTCTGCCCTTTTGTTGGGCAGACGCGCTAGTCGAGCGATAGGCGGTAGCGCACGAAATCGTCAGCTGCCCCGAATTTATCGTAAAGCCGCCGCGCTTCGCGGTTTCCGCCCCGCGTATGCCAATAGAGCCGCGCCCAGCCCCGTTGGCGGCCGAGTTGCAGCAGGTCCTCGATGAGCGCGCGCCCGATGCGCCGTCCTCGGAAATCGCGAGCGACGAACAGGTCCTCCAGATAACAGCAGGGCCTAAGCGTCCAGGAGCCTTCGTGGATGACGCAGATGATGAAGCCCGCGACTTGGCCCTCCCATTCGGCGATGCGTCCGAATAGCGGCGACCAGGGCGTCAACATCCTTGCCCAGGTCCCCGCCGTCACCGCCTCGGGAACCTCGGTCTCGTAGAATGCGCAATAGCCCGACCATAGGCGCCGCCATGCGCCCTCGTCGCCCGGCGCGGGAGCGCGGATGATGAGAGGTCCTTGATCGTCTGAAGCCGTCACGGATTGACTCAAGGCTCGCGAATGGGGAAGAGGTTGACTATAGCGATGATATCGACCTCGGCGCGCGCCGAGCAGGGGTTTCCATGACCGCGAAGATGGATTTGCGACGGCCGACGCACACTAAGGGGCGCAAAGCCAAGCCGCCGAAGTCCAAGGACGGCGAGCTCAAGACGGGATCGCTCGCGCCTCAACCAGCAGCAAGTCTCTCCATCGCCGCGGCCATCGGCGCCCAGGTGCGCAGCCTCCGCCGCAAGCTTGATCTGACCGGCGCCGAGCTCGCCGACCAGGCCGGCCTCTCCGCCGGCATGTTGTCCAAGATCGAGAATGGGACGGTCTCGGCCTCCATCGAGAGCCTGGAAGCGCTGTCGCGCGCGCTGAACGTGCCGCTCACCATCTTCTTCGCGAGCTACGAGGAGCAGCGCGACTGCTCCTACGTGCTTGGGGGCAAAGGCGTCACCATCGAGCGGCGCGGCACCAAGGCCGGTCATCAATATCAGCTGCTCGGCCATTCCATCTCCGGCGAGGTCGTGGTCGAGCCCTATCTCATCACGCTGACCGAGGAGGCGAAGCCCTACACCATGTTCCAGCATGCGGGCGTCGAGTTCATCTACATGCTGACCGGCAGGGTGCTCTATCGCCACGCCGACAAGGCCTATCCCTTGGCGCCAGGCGATGCGCTGTTCTTCGATTCCGCCGCGCTGCATGGGCCGGAGGAGCTGACCAAGCTCCCCATGACCTACCTCTCCATCATCATCTACCCACGCAGCTGACGCGCTCTAGCAATCGAGCGTGGTGCGCCGCTCCCACTCGGTCAGGTGCCCGGCATATTCGTTCCAATCGGCGTGCCTCAGCTTCAGATAGGCCGAGGTAAAGGGCTCGCCGAGACCGGAGCGCAGGATGTCGGAGCGCTCGAAGGCGCGTAGCGCATCGAGCAGATTGAGCGGCAGGCGCTTGGCGTCCTTGGCCAAATGTGGGTCGGCATACATGTCGATATCGAGGCGGGCGCCGGGATCGCGTTTCTTTTCGATGCCGTCGAGGCCGGCGACCACGAGTGCGGCCTGCAGCACATAGGGGTTCGCCGACCCGTCGGCGAGCCTGAACTCGAAGCGGCCGGGCTCGGGGATGCGGATCATGTGTGTGCGGTTGTTGCCGGTATAGGTGATGGAGTTCGGCGACCAGCTTGCACCCGACAGCGTGCGCGGCGCGTTGATGCGCTTATAGGAGTTCACGGTCGGATTGGTGATGGCGGTGAGGGCCTCGGCCGAGTTCATGACGCCGGCGATGAACTGGTAGGCAGTCGGCGACAGTCCCAAAGGACCGTTGGCATCCTCAAACAAATTCTTGCCGGTCTTGGTCGACCACAGCGAGACATGGGCGTGACAGCCATTGCCCGTGAGCGTGGGAAATGGCTTCGGCATGAACGTTGCCCTCAGCCCATGTTTCTCGGCGATTGATTTCACCATGTATTTGAAGAAGGCGTGCTTGTCGGCCGTCTTCAGCGCGTTGTCGTACTGCCAGTTCATCTCGAACTGGCCGTTGGCGTCCTCATGGTCGTTCTGGTACGGGCTCCAGCCGAGTTCGAGCATCGCGTCGCAGATCTCGGTGATCACGTCATAGCGCCGCATCAGGGCCTGCTGGTCGTAGCAGGGCTTAGATTGGTGATCGCCGGCATCGGAGATGGTCTGGCCGTCCGGGCTGATAAGAAAGAACTCGCACTCGACACCCGTCTTGGGCTCATAGCCTTTGGCAGCGGCGTTGCTCATCACCCGCTTCAGGACGTTGCGAGGGGCCTGCTCGACGAGCTTGCCGTTCATGTAGGGGTCGGCGGCGAGCCAGCCGACCTCCTTGCGCCAGGGCAGCTGCATCAAGCTGTCGGCGTCGGGAATAGCAAGTACGTCGGGATCGGCAGGGGTCATGTCGAGCCAGCTGGCAAAGCCCGCGAACCCCGCACCGTTCTTGGCCATCCCCTCGATCGCGGCAGCGGGCACGAGCTTTGCCCGCATGGTGCCGAAGAGATCGACATAGCTGATGAGGAAATATTTGATCCCGCGTTCTTTTGCGATCTTCGCCAAGTCCATTGCCATGACTTACCCTCCGGATTTCAGAACGAACTGCCCTCTTTGCCTGGTATCCAATTGGTGCCCGCGAGCGGCACTTGCGCCATGGCCGCAGCCTCCACGGTGAGAGCGACCAGATCCTCGGGCTCGAGATTGTGGACATGGCTCTTGCCGCAGGCCCGCGCGACGGTTTGCGTCTCGAGCGTCAGCACGGTGAGGTAATTGGCAAGACGGCGCCCGCCGAGCGTCGGGTCGAGTCGCGCGGCCAGCACGGGATCCTGCGTGGTGATGCCGGCAGGATCGCGGCCCTCATGCCAGTCGTCGTAGCAGCCGGCAGTGGTGCCGAGCTTGTGATATTCCGCCTCGAACGCCGGGTCGTTGTCGCCGAGCGCGATCAGCGCTGCGGTGCCGATCGATGCGGCGTCGGCGCCAAGCGCAAGCGCCTTGGCGACGTCGGCGCCGCTCCTGATGCCGCCGGAGACGATCAGTTGCACCTTGCGGTGCATGCCGAGATCCTGCAGCGCCTGAACAGCCGGCCTGATGGCGCCGAGGATCGGCAGGCCGACATGCTCGATGAACACTTCTTGCGTCGCCGCCGTGCCGCCCTGCATGCCGTCGAGCACCACCACGTCAGCGCCCGCCTTCACGGCAAGGGCCGTGTCGTAATAGGGCCGCGAGGCGCCGATCTTGATGTAGATCGGCTTCTGCCAGTCGGTGATCTCGCGGAGCTCCTGGATCTTGATCTCAAGGTCGTCGGGACCGGTCCAGTCGGGATGGCGGCAGGCTGAGCGCTGATCGATCCCGGTGGGTAGCGTGCGCATCTCCGCCACGCGGTCGGAAATCTTCTGGCCGAGCAGCATGCCGCCGCCGCCGGGCTTGGAGCCCTGGCCGATGACGATCTCGATGGCATCGGCCCGCCGCAAATCGTCGGGGTTCATGCCGTAGCGCGAGGGCAGCACCTGATAGACGAGGATCTGCGAGTGGTGGCGCTCCTCCTCGGTCATGCCGCCGTCGCCGGTGGTGGTCGAGGTCCCGGCTAAAGTGGCGCCGCGGCCGAGCGCCTCCTTGGCTCGCGCCGACAGCGAGCCGAAGCTCATGCCGGCGATGGTGACGGGAATCTTGATGTGGACCGGCTTCTCGGCGAAGCGGGTTCCGAGCCACACATCGGTGCCGCATTTCTCGCGATAGCCTTCCAGCGGATAGCGGCTCACCGAGGCGCCGAGAAAGAGCAGATCGTCGAAATGCGGCACTTTCCGCTTCGCGCCGAAGCCGCGGATGTCGTAGAGGCCGGTCGCCGCAGCGCGGCGGATCTCCGACAGGCTGTACTCGTCGAAGGTTGCCGAAGGGCGCGGGGTGGTCGGCGGCGTCGCGTCCATTAATAGTCTCCCGCGTGATCGACGTGGAAATTGTAGAGCTTGCGGGCCGAGCCGTATCGCCTGAATTCGGCGGGGTCGATCGCGCCATTGAATCCCGCGCGGTCGAGCACCTCGTGCAGGCTCTTTTTGTGCTCCTCGCGCATCGGTTTCTCGATGCAGTCGGCGCCGAGGCTCTTGACGCTCCCGCGCACGAAGAGTCGCGCCTCGTAGATCGAGTCGCCGAGCGCGTCGCCGGCATCGCCGAACACCACCAGATTGCCGGCCTGGGCCATGAAGGCGCTCATATGGCCGACCGAGCCCTGCACCACGATGTCGATTCCCTTCATCGAGATGCCGCAACGGGAGGATGCATTGCCGTCGATGCGTAACAGGCCGCCCCGGCCGGTGGCGCCCGCCGACTGGCTGGCGTCGCCTTCGACATGGACGAAGCCCGACATCATGTTTTCGGCGACGCCGGTGCCGGCGCTGCCATGGATAAGCACGGTGGCGAGCTTGTTCATGCCGGCGCAGTAATAGCCGACCGGTCCGTTGATCTCGACGGTGATCGGCGCGTCGAGGCCGGCGGCAATAGCGTGGCGCCCGGCCGGACGCTCGATGATCCAGTGCCGCTCATTGGTATCGGGCCGGAGCCGATGCAGCGCCGCGTTGAGCGCGCGAAGCGGTGTGGCGCCGAGATCGACTTCGGGCATGATCAGCGTTCCCAGAAATAGACCGTGGCCGGCTCGGGCTCCCACACCCGCGCCGTCTCGATACCGGGCAAGCCGGCCAGCGCGCGATATTCCGAGCCGAACGCAACGTAGCGGTCGGTCTCGGCCATGATGGCGGGCTTGCAGGCGATGCCGTCGCGGAGCACCCCGAAGCCGTTCTCGGTGCCGACGACGAAGGTGTAAAAGCCGTCAAGGTCGTCGAGGCCCACTTTCAGCGCGTCGCCGAGCGACAGCCCCTCGCGCATGCGCCAGCTGAGATAGCCTGCGGCGACCTCGGTATCGTTCTCGGTCTCGAACTTGAACCCCTCGCGCGCCAGCACGCGGCGGAGATTGTTGTGGTTGGAGAGAGACCCGTTATGCACGAGGCACTGGTCGGAGCCGGTGGAATAGGGGTGCGCGCCGTCGGTGGTCACCGCCGATTCCGTCGCCATGCGCGTGTGGCCGATGGCGTGGGTGCCGTGCATGGTGGCAAGCCCGAAGCGCTCGGCCACCTTCTCCGGCCGGCCCACCTCCTTGAACAGCGCCATGCGGTTGCCGCGGCCTACGATTTCGGTGTTGGGCGCCTCGCGCGCGATCCATTCGTCGAGCCGCGGCACCGAGCGGTCTTCGACGGCCACGACGGCATGGGTGTCGTACAGCATGATATTGGCGTCGCTGAAGGCCCGGCCGATCCCCTCGGCGGTCTCTTTGATCGCCGCGGCCGATGTCCCGCGCAGCGTCAGCTTGGTTTCGCCGCTTTTTCCCTCGCCATAGACGGCAAAGCCTGCGCTGTCGGGCCCGCGGTCGGACAGCGTGGCCAGCATGCCGGCCGTCAGCCGGCCGAGCTCGGGCTCAAGCGTTGGGTCTTTGAGGAAGAGTCCGACGATGCCGCACATGGCAGAAAATCTCCGGTTCGATGGTGCTTCACCATGCTACGGCGCTGCGGGTGCCGTCAACCTGCATGAAATAATGTTTCCTGTGGGTGAAGCAAGGGGCAGGCGCGCGAAGGGCGCGGGTGCGGTGACCTAGCACGGTCCGCCGGGCGCGGCGATGGCGTCTTTAGCCGCTCATGCGGGTGAGGCTCGGCGGCTCGCCGAAAGCGCGTCTGTAGGCGCGGGCGAACTGGCTCGATGAGGCAAAGCCGGTCGCCAGCGCCACGTCGAGCACGGGAAGGGTGGTTTCGCGCAAGAGCTGACGCGCCCGCTCGAGCCTGAGCCAACGGTAGTGCCGATGGATGCCGTGGCCGATATGGCGATGGAACAGCCGCTCGAGCTGCCTGAGCGAGATGCCGGCGCGGGACGCGAGCGCGGCGCGGGGCTGCGGGGTCTCGATACTCGTCTCCATGGCACGCAGCACGCCAAGCAGCTTCTCGTCGGCGACGCCCAGCCGGTATCTGAGGTCCATGCGCTGCGGGCGCATGCCCTCGCGGATATGAGTGTGCAGGAACCAGTCGCCCACGGAGGCTGCGAGCTGGCGGCCATGGTCGCGCTCGATCAGCGCCACCATCATGTCGAGCGCCGAGATGCCGCCCGAGCAGGTGATCCTGGTGCCGTCGATCTCGAACAGAGAAGACATCACGGTGATGTCGGGGAAGGCCTCGCGAAACGCGGGCAGGTGCTCCCAATGGAGCGTCGCCCGGTGCTTTCCGAGAAGCCCTGCCTTGGCGAGAATATAGGGGCCGCCGGAAATGCCGCCGATGGTGACGCCCTTGCGGGCAAGCCGCCTGAGCCAGGCGAACACGCTCCTGTCGTCGAAGGTCGCCGGATTGCCGCCGGCGCAGACGAAAACCATATCGGCGTCGCGATCGGCGCCCGTGCCGCCATCGGGGATGATGGCGACGCCGTTAGAGGCAGTGACCGGCTTGCCGCCCGGCGCCGCGTGCCACCAGCGGTAAAGCTCCTGGCCGGAGATCAAATTGGCCGCGCGTAACGGCTCGATGGCCGCCGCGTAAGACATCAGCGCAAAGCCTGGCACGAGCAGGAAGCCGACGGTTTGCGGGGATTCCTGCTGCGCCCGTTCTGAGGCCTGTTTTTCGCTCATGGCGTAAAATGTCAAATATGCGTCGCGAAATGTCAATCGACGCGCGCGGGCGGGCGCAAGATGGATCGATGCGCTATTCGGTTGCGAGCCTCCTCGTCAATGCCGTCACCGGCAACCGCCGGTGGAAGCCGCTTTGGCGCGAGCCCGAGCCTAAGCCCGCCTATGACGTGGTCATTGTCGGCGGCGGCGGTCATGGTCTGGCGACGGCCCATTATCTCGCCAAGGAGCACGGTATCACCAATGTCGCCGTGGTGGAGAAATCCTATCTCGGCTCCGGCAATGTCGGGCGCAACACCACCATCGTCCGCTCGAACTACCTGCTTCCCGGCAATTTGCCCTTCTACGAATGGTCGATGAAGCTCTGGGAGGGGCTCGAGCAGGACATCAACTACAACACCATGGTCAGCCAGAGGGGCGTGCTCAACGTCTTCCACTCCGATCCCCAGCGCGACGCCTATGCGCGGCGCGGCAACGCCATGCGGCTTAACGGCGTCGATGCCGAGCTGCTCGACCGCGAGCAGGTCGCGAAGCTCGTCCCCTTCGTCGATTTCGACAATGCCCGCTTTCCCATCCGCGGCGGGCTCTTGCAGCCGCGCGGCGGCACGGTCCGCCACGACGCTGTCGCCTGGGGCTATGCCCGCGCCGCCGATGCGAGAGGCGTCGACATCATCCAGAACTGCGCGGCGACCGGCTTTCGCATTGAGGGCGGCCGCATCGTCGGCGTCGAGACGGAGAAGGGTTTTATTCGCGCCAAAAAGGTCGCGCTCTCTTGCGCGGGCAACTCCTCGCGCGTCGCAGCTCTTGCCGGCTTGCGTCTCCCCATCGAGAGCCACTCGGTGCAGGCTTTCGTCACCGAGGGCGTCAAGCCGGTCATCGACGTGGTGATGACCTTCGGCGCCGGCCATTTCTATGTCAGCCAGTCGGACAAAGGCGGGCTCGTCTTCGGCGGCGACATCGAGGGCTATAATTCCTACGCCCAGCGCGGCAATCTTCCCGTCGTCGAGGATGTCTGCGAGGGCGGCATGGCGCTCATGCCGTTGATCGGGCGCTTGAGGATCCTGCGCTCCTGGGGTGGGCTTCTCGACATGACCATGGACGGCTCGCCGATCATCGATCTCACGCCCATCGACGGCCTCTATCTCAACGCCGGCTGGTGCTATGGCGGCTTCAAGGCGACACCCGCGTCGGGCTGGTGCTTCGCCCATCTCATCGCCAACAACGAGCCCCACCCCCTCGCCGCCGCCTACCGGCTCGACCGCTTCGCCGCCGGACGCGTGATCGACGAGAAGGGCATGGGCGCCCAACCGAACCTGCATTGAGGCGAGGGGATGAGGATTCACTGTCCCTATTGCGGTGAGCGCGCGCTCGAGGAGTTCACCTATCGCGGCGACGCCACGGTCACGCGGCCCGGCAGTCTGGAGCCGCAAGCAGCCGCCGCGTGGGTCGATTACGTTTATCTCCGCGACAACCCGGACGGCCATCACCGCGAGCACTGGCACCACAGCGCCGGATGCCATGCCTGGCTGGTGGTGACCCGCGACATGCGCACACACGAGATCGTCGCCGTGGAATTTGCCAGGAAGGGGGAGGGGCAGTGACCATTCCCTCCTCGCAAGACAGGCGGCTCGCCACCGGCGGTCTCATCGACCGGACAACCACGCTTCCCTTCACCTTCGACGGCGAGACGCTCACCGGTCATCCCGGCGATACGCTGGCGTCGGCGCTTCTCGCCAATGGCAGGACGCTGGTCGGACGGTCCTTCAAATATCATCGCCCGCGCGGGATCCTGACCGCAGGCTCGGAGGAGCCGAACGCGCTCGTCGAGCTTCGCAGCGGTGCGCGGCGCGAGCCGAACACCCGCGCCACCACGATCGAGCTCTATGACGGGCTCGACGCCGCCAGTCAGAACCGCTGGCCCTCGCTGAAGCTCGATCTGCTCGCGTTGAACCAGCTCTTCTCCCCGATTTTCGGTGCCGGTTTCTACTACAAGACCTTCATGTGGCCGGCATCCTTCTGGGAGAAGGTCTATGAGCCAGCCATCCGCCGCGCCGCAGGTCTCGGGCGTGCCGCGGCCGCGCCCGATCCCGACCACTACGAGAAGGCGAATGCCTTCTGCGACGTTGTCGTCATCGGCGCGGGCGCTTCAGGCTTGGCCGCCGCGCTCGCTGCCGCGCGCTCCGGCGCGCGGGTAATCCTGTGCGAGGAGGACTTCCGTCTCGGCGGGCGTCTCCTCGCTGAGCGGGACGAGATCGCCGGCCGGCCGGCGATCGAATGGGCGAAGGCGGCAGAGGCCGAGCTCGAGAGCCTTCCCGATTGCCGCATCATGCGGCGCACGAGCGTAGCCGGCGTCTATGACGGCGGAACCTATGCCGCGCTCGAGCGGGTCAACGATCATGTCCCCACCCCGCCGGAGCATGAGCCGCGTCAGCGCCTGTGGCGCATTGTGGCGAAGCGCGCTGTTCTATGTGCCGGCGCCATCGAGCGCCCCATCGTGTTCGGCGACAACGATCGGCCCGGCATCATGCTGGCCGGTGCGGTGCGGACCTATCTCAACCGCTTCGGCGTTGCTCCAGGACACCGGGCCGTCGTCTTCGCCGACAATGACGACGCCTTCCGCACGGCCAGCGATTTGGCGGATGCCGGCGTCGAGGTGGCGGCTTTGGTCGATGCGCGAAAGGGGTCCTCGGCAAGCGCGCAAGCGGCAGCCGATAAAGCCAACGCGCGCTATCTCCCGGGCGCCGTGATCCAACGCGTCAAGGGCGGCCATAGCGTCAAGGGCATGGAGATCAGGCACGCAAACGGCAACATCGAGCGGTTCGACTGCGATCTCATCGCCATGTCCGGCGGCTGGAGCCCGACGGTCCATCTCACCACCCATCTCAACGGCAAGCCCAAGTGGGATGAGGGTCTCGCCGCTTTGGTGCCCGGCACACTACCGCCGGGCATGA
>JAENXG010000567.1 GCA_016649675.1 Methyloceanibacter sp. | reverse complement strand
CCTGCCTTGCCGAGCTCGATGCGCTGAAGCCCGGCAATGTGCACCGCTTCGGCGACGGCCACCGCATGAGCGTTGCCGACTTCGAGCAAAGCGCCGCGGCGGTCGCACCGATCATCGGGGAAAGAGGGCTGACCGTTGGCACCCGCATTCGGCGTGCCGTGGAGGCGACGAGGGTCGCCGTCGGGCAGAACACCAATCTCGGTATCATCCTCTTGGCTGCGCCGCTGGCGGTAGCGGCTCTCGATCGTCGCGGCGGAGATTTGCAGAGCCGCGTGGCGCGCGTTCTGCAACGGCTTACCGTCGATGATGCGCGCGAAGCCTACCGGGCGATCCGGCACGCCGCTCCGGGCGGGCTCGGCGAGGCGCCTCAGCATGACGTCGCCCATGAGCCCGATGTGACCCTGCTCGAGGCGATGGGTGCGGCCGAGACGCGCGACCGCATCGCCTGGAACTACACCCATGATTTCGCCGATATCTTCGATCTCGGCCTCAAATGGCTGAGCCACGGGCGCGAACGTTGGGGCGAGCAGCCTTGGGTCGTGACGCGCGTCTATCTCGGCTTCCTCGCCCACCTCCCCGACACCCTGATCGAACGAAAATTCGGGGCCGGGGCCGCTGCCCACGTGCTTGAGGAGGCCGGCCCGATTGAAGCCAACTTCGAGCAATGCGAGGTGCCCGAAGCCATGGCGGCTCCGCTTGCCGCCTTCGACCGCGCGCTCAAACAGCGTGGGCTAAACCCCGGCACATCCGCCGATCTGACCGTCGCCACCCTGTTCGCCGCCGCGCTCGACACACTCGAAAGGCCGAAATAGGGCTGGAAACCCGCCATTCACTGCGTCGAACAATCAACTTGCCGATCCTTCTTGCCCCGGCTTATGTTCTCCCCGCGGAGCTCTAACCAGGAGTTGCGGACGGAGGCGCTTTAGCCAAGCCACTTCTATTGGCTTGCCGCCGGCGGGAATCCCGCCAGCGCCTTAGAAATTGTAACGTTGCAATCAGCCCATTAGGGAGGGGGTTTCATGCCCAAAATCAGTGGTACGTGTGTCGGCGAGTCGCTTGTCGGCGATGGTAACGAGGTTGCTCATATCGATCTGCTTCTTGGTCCGCGTGGCGGCGCCGTGGAGCAGGCATTCACCAACGCTCTAACCAACAACAAGGACGGCTTCACCACCTTGCTGGCCGTGGTTGCGCCGAACCTTTTGTGCAAGCCCGCAACGATCCTCTACAACAAGGTGACCATCAAGGACGCGCGCCAGGCGGTGCAGATGTTCGGTCCGGCGCAATATGCCGTGGCCAAGGCGGTCGCCGATTCCGTCGCCGAAGGCGTGATCCCGGCCAACGAGGCCGACGATCTCTTCGTCTGCGTCGGCGTGTTCATCCATTGGGAAGCCAAGGACGACAAGAAGATCCAGGACTTCAACTATCGTGCCACCAAGGAAGCGCTCGCGCGCGCCGTCAAGGGCGAGCCCAAGGCCTCTGAGGTTACCGCGAAGAAGGATACCGCCCACCACCCGTTCGCCCCTGGCTGAAAGGGAGAACCCCCAGGTCGGGG
>JAENXG010000542.1 GCA_016649675.1 Methyloceanibacter sp. | reverse complement strand
GTTTGGACAGGACGCGCAACCCCCCGGTAAACCACGAGGAATGTTAGTCGAGGACGGCGCCAAGCGCCACAGGAAAGCGACCGTCTCGCACCTGCTCAAGCGGCCCACGCGGCCGCACATTTAATTGTGCAGTGCCATGGTCTTGATAAGCGCAGCAGCAGTACGGTTTCCGCTTTGGACGCCACCGTTCATATAGCCAAGAAAGCCCGCAAGATGGCGGCGTTGTTGAAGCAACCGAATGCCACATCCTAAATCGCCGCTCGTCACTTGCGCGACGGTAACAGACAGGAAGCGGGCAGCGGCTTGTTGGCGACATCCCTCAGCGCGAAGCTCGACTTCAGCCGCACGACGCCCGGAAGACGCGAGAGCTGCTCTTTGTGGATGCGCTCGAAATCGGCCAGATCACGCGCCAAGACGGTGACGAGGTAGTCGTCCTCACCCGACATCAGATGACAGGAGACAACGGACGGCGCACTGGCGATGGCCTCCTCGAAGGCCTTGAGCAGATCCTCGTTCTGACTCTTGAGGCCGATCTGCACAATGACGGTCATGGTGAGACCAAGCGCCTGCCGGCTGATACACGCTTGGTAGCCTTGAATGACTCCCCTCTCCTCGAGCGCGCGGATGCGCCGGGCGATGGCCGTGGCGGAGAGCGGAATGCGCTCGGCAAGCTCGACCTGGCTCAGGCGACCGTCCTCGAGCAGAGCGCCAAGAATCGCGCGATCTAGCGCGTCGATGTCCTTTTCTTTCATTTTTCTAGCGCTATCACCTGAATAGCCGCAGGAATTCTGCGTATTTTATCCTATCGGCTGAATAAAACGCCAACAATCTTTTCCCGTTTTCTGACAGTCTCGATGGCAAGCGAATCAGGTCCTGCAAGCGGAGAGCATCATGCGCATCGGCGTTCCGACAGAGATCAAGAGCAATGAATTCCGGGTCGGGCTCGTGCCGGGCTCGGTGCGTGAGCTCACGGCGCGCGGGCACGAGGTGGTCGTGCAGTCTGGCGCTGGCGCCGGGATCTTCGCCGACGACGCGGCCTATGAGAAGGCAGGCGCCCGCATCCTGCCCACGGCGGAAGCCGTGTTCGCGGACGCCGAAATGATCGTCAAGGTGAAAGAGCCTCAGGCGGTCGAGTACCGCCGGCTCAAGCCGCACCAGATCCTCTTTACCTATCTTCATCTCGCACCCGATCCGGATCAGGCCCGCGGCCTGATGGCATCCGGCGCGACAGCCATTGCCTATGAGACCGTGACGGACTCCGCTGGAGGTCTTCCGCTTCTCGCGCCGATGAGCGAGGTGGCCGGCCGTCTGGCGATCGAGGCTGCCGCTATTGCCCTTCGGCGCCCGACCGGCGGGCGGGGCGTGCTCCTCGGTGGCGTTCCCGGCGTCCGCCCGGCCAAGGTGGTGGTGCTGGGCGGCGGCGTCGTCGGCACCCATGCGGCCCGCATGGCCGTCGGCCTTGGCGCTGACGTCTCGATCATCGACCGGTCTCTGCCGCGGCTCAGACAGCTCGACGAGCTGTTCGAGGGCCGCGTGCGCACGCTGGCGTCAACCATGGAAATCGTCGAGACCGAAGTGCTGGGCGCCGACGTGGTGGTCGGTGCGGTGCTCGTCGCCGGAGCGAGCGCGCCGAAGCTCGTCACTCGCGACATGCTTCCCCGGATGAAGCGCGGCGC
>JAENXG010000158.1 GCA_016649675.1 Methyloceanibacter sp. | reverse complement strand
GTCCAGGGCCAGCTTATGGACGAGAAGACGTGGACGCTCAAAGGCGCCATCGACTTCGTCGACAACCAGTATGACCGCTCCTCGGGAACGATACGGGTCCGCGCCGCCTTCCCGAACCCCAACCTGTTCATCACCCCGGGTCAGTTCGGTCGTGTCCGCGTGCCGATGTCGCAAATGCGGCCGACCATGCTCGTGCCCGATGCGGCCGTAGTGACGGACCAGTCGGTCAAGATGCTGTTCACGGTCGGCCCTGACGGCACGGTGGTGCCGAAGCCGGTGGAGCTCGGTCCGGTCACCGATGACAACTTACGCGTCATCCGGAGCGGCATCACGCCCGACGATGAGGTGATCATCAACGGGCTGTTGCGGGCACGGCCCGGGCAGAAGGTCACGCCGCAGCCGGGCAAGATCGAAGCAACGGCTCCATTGCCCGGCGCCGGCGCGCAATGAACATCTCGCATTTTTTCATCGACCGGCCGATTTTCGCCGCGGTCATCTCCATCCTGATCACGCTGATCGGAGGCGTGGCCTATTTCAGCCTGCCGGTCGCGCAATATCCCGAGATCGCGCCGCCATCGATCTCCGTCAGCGCCAGCTATCCCGGCGCCTCCGCCGAGATCGTGGCCAAGACCGTCGCCACGCCTCTCGAGCAGGAGGTCAACGGCGTCGACAACATGCTCTACATGACCTCGCAATCGACCAGCGACGGGAGCATGTCGCTCGCAGTCACCTTCAAGCTCGGCACCAATCTCGATACCGCGCAAGTGCTGGTGCAGAACCGCGTATCGACGGCGCTACCTCGCCTCCCCGAGGAAGTGCGCTCCATCGGCGTCACCGTCACCAAGCAATCGCCCGATCTCATGATGGTGATCCATCTGAGTTCCCCCGACGGCACGCGCGATCTGCTGTACATCTCAAACTATGCGACCCTGCATGTGAAGGACGTGCTCGCCCGCATTGACGGGGTGGGCAACGTCACCATCTTCGGCGCCCGCGACTACTCGATGCGGATCTGGCTCGATCCCGAGAAGCTCGCGCTGCGCAACTTGACCGCCGGCGACGTTATCAACGCGTTGCGCGCGCAGAATGTGCAGGTGGCGGCCGGCGTCATCAATCAGCCGCCGGTGCCGCAGCCCGGCGCCTTCCAGCTCAATGTCGAGACGCAAGGACGCCTCACCGAACCCGAGGCGTTCGGTAACATCATCATCAAGTCTGACGACCAGGGACGCGTCACCCGTGTTCGCGACGTCGCGCGGGTCGAGCTCGGCGCCGCCGACTATAACCGCAGCGGCTATCTCGACGAGCGGGTGGCCATCCCCATGGGCATCTTCCAGCGGCCGGGCTCCAACGCGCTCGCTACCGCGGCGCTCGTGCAGAATGCGATGGCCGAGCTGTCGAAGTCCTTCCCTGCGGGCATACGCTACGACATCGTCTACAATCCGACGGTCTTCATCTCGCAGTCGGTCGAGGCGGTGATCCACACCATGTTCGAGGCGGTGATCCTCGTCGTGGTGGTGATCATCGTCTTCCTGCAGACTTGGCGGGCGTCGGTCATCCCCATCGTCGCCATCCCGGTGTCGCTTATCGGCACCTTCGCCATGCTCGCCGCGCTTGGCTTCTCGCTCAACAACCTCTCGCTGTTCGGTCTCGTGCTCGCGATCGGCATCGTGGTCGACGACGCCATCGTCGTGGTGGAGAATGTCGAGCGCAACATCCGCGAGGGACTAAGCCCGCGCGACGCGGCCTATAAGACCATGGAGGAGGTCGGCGGCGCGCTGGTTGCCATCGCCCTCGTGCTGTCGGCCGTGTTCATCCCCTCGACCTTCCTCACCGGCATCCTCGGCCAATTCTTCCGCCAGTTCGCCGTGACCATCGCCACCGCCACGGTGATCTCGCTCATTGTGTCCTTGACCTTGAGCCCCGCGCTCTGCGCTCTCCTGTTCAAGCCGCACGAGCCCGAGCCCAAGCGGCAAAACATCTTCACGCGGCCGCCCAGGGCCTTCTTCAACGGCTTCAATCGGTGCTTCGAGTGGATATCGTCGCGCTATGGCGCCCTCACCGGGAGACTAGTCCGGGTCTCCCTGCTCATGGTCGTCGTCTATATCGGCCTGATCGGTCTCACCGCCTACCAGTTCGTGCAGGCGCCGACCGGCTTCATCCCGCAGCAGGACCAGGGCTACCTGATCAACATCATCCAGCTCCCACCAGGCGCCTCGCTCTCCCGCACCGACGAGATCGCGAGAAGAGTAACGAAGATGGTGCTCGCGACCCCGGGCATCGCCCACGCCGTGCCCATCGTCGGTCTCGACGGCGCCACCTTCACCACCGCCCCCAATGCCGCGGTGGTGTTCACGCCGCTCGACGACTTCGCTGAGCGCGCCAAGAAGGGCCAAAGCGCGCAAGCCTTGATCGGTGCCTTGAACCAGCAGTTCGCCGCCATCCAAGAGGCGTTCGTCATCAGCGTGGCGCCGCCGCCCGTGCGCGGCATCGGCACCACCGGTGGGTTCAAGATGGAGGTCCAAGACGTCCATGGGGGAGAACCCGCCGAGCTCGAAGGGGTGGCCGTGAGCATTATGGCGCAGGCCAACCAGACGCCCGGGCTTGCCGGCGTCTTCACCACCTTCAGCACCAAGACGCCCAAGGTCTATGCCGATATCGACCGCGTCCGCGCCGAGATGCTGGGCGTCAGCACCAACGACGTGTTCCAGACGCTTGAGGTCTATCTCGGCTCCCAATATGTCAACGATTTCAACTTCCTCGGCCGCACCTACCGCGTGACGGCGCAGGCCGACGGCAACTTCCGCCAGGACCTGCATGCCATTGGGCAGTTGAAGACGCGCAATGCCAAAGGAGACATGGTGCCGCTGAGCTCGGTCGCGTCCTTCCGCAACATCACGGGGCCCTATCGCGTCGAGCACTTCAACCTGTTCCCATCCGCCGCCGTGCAAGGCGGCACACTCCCCGGCTATTCGACCGGTTATGGACTTGCCGCCATGGATCGCATCGCCAGGGCCAACATGCCGGACGGCTACTCTTTCTCGTGGACCGAGCTCGCCTATCAGGAGAAGCTTGCCGGCAACACCGCGATCTACGTGTTCCTGGCCTCCGTCGTCTTCGTTTTCCTCCTGCTTTCGGCCCAGTATGAAAGCTGGACGCTGCCGCTCGCCGTCATCCTCATCGTGCCCATGTGCCTGCTCGCCGCCGTCAGCGGGCTTTTGCTCAGATCGATGGACGTCAACATCCTCGCCCAGATCGGCTTCGTCGTGCTCATAGGACTGGCGGCGAAGAACGCGATCCTGATCGTGGAGTTTGCCCGGCAGAACGAGGAGCATGGCGAGGACCGTTTCCAGGCCGCGACTGAGGCCGCGCGTGTGCGCTTGCGCCCGATTCTGATGACGTCCTTCGCCTTCATCCTGGGCGTGCTGCCGCTGATGATCGCGACCGGGGCGGGGGCCGAGATGCGCCAGTCGCTCGGCACCACCGTGTTCTGCGGCATGCTGGGCGTGACCTTTTTTGGGTTGATCTTCACGCCGGTGTTCTATGTCGTGGTGCGCAAATTCGCGGCGAAACCAAAGGCGCATGAAGCGCCACGCGCGGCGCCTGCTGAGTAGCCCCGTTCACTCCATCATTCCGGCGCAAGCCGGAATCCAGTGAAAGAATCGGCCCTGATCAACCTGGATATCGGCCTTCGCCGATATGACGCCCGTCACGTGGCGTGGGTTTAAGCCCTCAAGGCGCGAGCACCACGCGGAACCGCGCCTTACCGCTCATCATCCGCGCGTAGGCCTCTGCCGTCTTGGCCAGCGGATAGGTCTCGATCATGGCCTCGACGCCGGTGAGCACGCTGAAGCGCAAGGTGTCCTCCGAATCCGCCGACGTGCCGGAGGGCCAGCCCCTGACGCCCCGCCGCTCCCCGAGAATATGGAACGGGATCACCTCGATCGGTTCGGGCGAGGCACCGACCACGACGAGCGTGCCATCGACCGCGAGCCCATCGATCAAGGGCGTCATCGCCTTGCCGCTGGTCACCGTGGCGAGGACGACCTTCGCGCCGCCAAGCGCCATGAGCTCCTTGGCCACGTCCTGCGTCTCGCTGTCGAGATAGCGGTGGGCGCCGAGCTCGAGCGCAAGCTTCTCCTTGTCCTTGCCGCGCGCGATGGCGACCGTATGGAACCCCATCTTGGCCGCGAACTGCACGCCGAGATGGCCCAGCCCGCCAATGCCGAGAATGGCCACGAGATCGCCTGCGCGCGCGCCGCTGTTGCGGAGCGCATTGAAGGTGGTGATGCCGGCGCACAGCAAGGGTGCGGCGGCGGCGGCATCAAGCTCGTCGGGTATGGACGCCAAGGCCTCGATGGGCGCGACCATATACTCGGCATAACCGCCGTCGTAATGGACACCGGGCACTTTCAGGTTGCGGCAGGAGATGAAGTCGCCGCGCCGGCAGCGGGGACACACTCCGCAATTGCCGCCGAACCAGCCGACACCTACCCGCTGGCCGACGCGCCATGTCGTCACGTCTTGCCCCACCGCATCGATCCGGCCGGCGATCTCGTGTCCCGGCACGGCCGGGTAGTGGACGCCTGGGAATGTGCCCTCGACGGTGAAGGAATCGCTGTGGCAGACGCCGCATGCCTCGACCTTGATGCGCACCTCGCGCGGGCCGGGCTCAGGCATCGGCCGCTCCACGAGCTCGAACGGAGCGTTCTGCTTGGGGACTTGGGCAACTCGCATGAAGCTCTCCTCTGGTGTTTCGTAGGTCGTCTAAACGAAAAGCGGCATGGCAGACGCTTACCGGAAAAGATGCGTCGCGCCGATGCCGTTGAAGATCGATTGCACCGCAAGCGCGGCAAGCAGCACGCCGAACACGCGCACGATCACCTTCCGCGCCGTCACGCCAATGACCTGGTGAACCTCCTGGGCACCCAGCAGGAGCACGAGGGTCACGAGCATCACGGCGAGGATCGCAGCGACGATGGCGGCGAGCAGCTTGAAGTCGCCGTTGGTGCCGGCGGCGAGCACGATGGCGCTCGTCATGGCCCCGGGCCCGGCGAGGAGCGGCGTGGCGAGCGGAAAGACCGCGATCTCGGCGTGGCGCTCGGCCTTAGTCTCGGCCTCCTCGCTCTCTTTGGCCGAAAGCGCGGTCGGGGCCGGGCGCTTGGAGAGCGTCATGTCGAGCGCGATCATGAACAGGATGATGCCGCCGGCAGTCTGCAGGGCCGCGAGCGACACGCCGAGCTGGGTCAGGACCGGCTGTCCGAACAGCGCGAAGAAGAGAATGATCACGGTGGCAATGGACACCGCCTTGATCGCGATCCCTCGGCGCTCGGCGCGCGTCATGTTCGGCGTCAGCGAGGCGAGCAGCACCGCCGTGTCGATCGGGCCGATGACCGCAAAGAAGGTCGTGAACGCGGTGAGCGCGGTTTCGAGCATGGGCAGGCTTTTTCGGGCTTTGAGGGCGCCCGACGCTTCTAGCACCTTTCGCCGTTAAGCACGACGCGAGCGGCCCGGAACCAAGGACGTTGCTCAAAGCGACAGCATCGGATTAAGATGCCTGAAAATACAACAGGGAAGCGCGCCAAGCTTGGGGTTAGGGGTCGCTTGCAAAGCCAGGACGGGCGCGCTTGCCGCAAACTGCTGAGAGGGTGAATTCAGGGGAGACGGCCGAGCAGGCCTCCCTGCTTTCCCGCAAATTTTTCGACGAGATGCGTGCGCCGGACGGCGAGGTCCGGCGGACTTACGCCGCGCTTGCTGGCCTTCTCGACAATCTCTCGATCGACTCCCTCGTCACCAAG
>JAENXG010000144.1 GCA_016649675.1 Methyloceanibacter sp. | reverse complement strand
GCGCCCCGCGTCTTTCCTTCTAAATTAACTAACCGGCTACACGGGTCTTCAACTGTCCTCGGTCATGGTCGCGCCTGGGAGAGGGAAACCATGACCCCTAAGGGTGCCAGCGCCGGGGCGACAAGCGGAGCCGCAAGAGGCGACGTGGCTGATCTGCTGTCGGGCGATCCCGATCTCCGTTCGCTGCTCGGACGCAACGAAGGATTTCTCACCACGATCGTCGAGAGCATGCCGGGGGTTGTTTTCGTCAAGGATTCCGCCACTGGCCGTTTCATCCTGTTGAACCGCGCCGGCGAAGAATTCCTCGGGGTCTCGCGCGCGGCCATCGTCGGCAAGACCGACCACGACTTCTTTCCCAAGGAGGAGGCCGACCGGTTTGTGGCGAGAGACCGCAGGGCGCTCGAATCCCGGCAGGTGCAACTCGTCGAGGAGGAGCCGGTCCATACCCCGCATAATGGCTTGCGCTTCCTGCGCACGCGAACGATCGCCATTCGCGACGACGCCGACAGACCTCAATACATCCTCGGAATTTCCGAGGACATCACGGAGCAAAAGCTGGCCGGTGAGCGCATCCGGTACATGGCTCACCACGACGGCCTCACCAATCTCGCCAATCGCGCGCTGTTTCGCCAGCACCTGGACGCGGCAATGGCCGACTTCCGGCGCACGCGGCGCGGTGTGGCGCTGTTCTTTTTCGACCTCGACGGCTTCAAGAAGATCAACGACACGCTCGGACATCCGACCGGCGATGCGCTGTTGCGGATGCTGGCGGACCGTGTGCGCCAAGTTGCGGGCGACGGCGATACCGTTGCACGGCTCGGCGGCGACGAGTTCGCCATCCTCCATCAAGCTGCGCCGATGGCGAAGGACGAGCAGGCCCTGGCGCGAGACCTCGTGCAGCGCATCTCGAAACCCTATGACGTCGGCGGCAATCGGCTGAGCGTCACGGCCAGCATCGGCATCAGCAGCGCAAGCGACACCTGCTCGGAGTCCGATCGCATGCTGCGCAATGCCGACGTTGCGCTCTATCGCGCCAAGGCCGACGGACGCAATACCTTCCGGGTTTATGAGCCGAGCATGGATCATCATCTGGAGGAGAAGCGGGCGCTCGAGCTGGCGGTGCGCAACGCCTTGGCACGTGGCCAGTTCGAGGTGCACTACCAGCCTTTCGTTACCGTGCAATCGGAGCGGATCTGCGGATTTGAGGCTTTGGTGCGTTGGCGCCACCCCGAGCGGGGCTTGCTGCCGCCCTCGGAATTCATCCCCATCGCCGAGGAAGCCGGCTTCATCGGCACGTTAGGCGAGTGGGTCCTGCGCAAGGCCTGCGAGGATGCTACGGCCTGGCCCGTCTATGTCGGCTTGGCCGTGAACATCTCGCCGTCGCAATGCACCCCAGCGCTGACGCAAACCGTGATGAGTGCGCTCGCCACCTCGCGGCTGTCGCCGGGGCAATTGGAATTGGAGATCACCGAGACCGCCCTGTTGCAGGACAGCAGCACGACCGTCTCCGTGTTGCATCAGCTGCGGGCGCTCGGCGTTAAGATCTCCATGGATGATTTCGGCACCGGCTATTCGTCGCTCAGCTATCTGCGGAGCTTTCCGTTCGACAAGATCAAGATCGACAAGAGCTTCGTGAGCGACCTCCTCAAGGACGGGGACTGCCTTGCGATCGTGCGTGCGGTCGCGGGCCTCGGCGCGAGCTTCGGCGTGCCGACCACGGCGGAGGGGGTCGAGACGCTGGAGCAGTTCGAGCAGGTTCGCGCCGCCGGGTGCACGCAGTGCCAAGGCTATTATTTTGGCCGGCCGATGCCGCTCGAGGACGTGCAACGGCTGTTGCACCGTAGGCGGGCGAATATCGGGAAGCCGGGCTACGCCTAGCCGTTGTGGCTTGACGAATGCCGAGGCTATTCGGCAGACGGACCCATGTGCAGCCTTAGCCTCGCCTGCCGCATCGCATCGGTTTCTGTCTTGCTGGCCTTTGCCGGGATTGCGGCTCAGACCGCATGGGCAGAAGAGACGGCGGGCGAGCAGCGCACCGCGCAGAAGCTTGACGAAGCGCGCGCCGACCCTCTCGCTCTGCACGATTTCCTTAAGCGCATGCCGAAGGGCGCCGACCTGCATAATCATCTGGACGGCGCCGTTTACGCCGAGACCTTCATCCGCGTGGGTGGCGAAGACGGCCTTTGCGTCGACCAGATCGCCAAAGCATTCACCAAATCGCAGCCGGTCTTTGCGGGGTCGGAGCCGCATCCGGTGTGCGAAGCGGGCGACGTTCCGGCCGCCGACGTCCCCAACAAGCAGCGCCTCTACGACGCCCTGGTCGATTCCTTTTCGATGCGCGGCTTCGTCCCTTCCGAAGGGGTGACCGGGCACGACCATTTCTTCGCCACGTTCGCGAAATTCGGCGGCACCGATCCCCGCCATACCGGCGATTTTCTCGACGAGGTCGCCACCCGCGCCGCCGCCCAGAACGAGCAATATCTCGAGCTGATGGAGACGCCCACCTGAAACCGTCTCAACACCATCACCAAGGACATGGCTTGGCGCGAGGATTTGGGCTCGCTCCGCGACGAGCTGCTCGCCAAGGGCTTGGCCGAGGATGTCCCGGCCGCCCGCGCCTTCTGGGATCAGGCCGAAGCCATTCGCATGCAGCGCGAGCGTTGCGGGTCGCAAGACGAGGCTCCCGCCTGCAAGGTCGAGGCGCGCTACATCTATCAGGTGTTCCGCAACACGACGAAGGAGCTCGTCTTCGCCCAGACCGTGTTCGGCTTCGAGCTGGCCGCCGCCGACCCGCGCGTGGTGGCCATCAATTTCGTGGGCGCCGAAGACGACCATATCTCCATGACCGACTATGCGACGCAGATGCGTATGGTGGGTTTCTTGCGCGCGCTCTATCCCAAGGTCCATGTGAGCCTGCATGCCGGCGAGCTGGCGCCGGGGCTCGTGCCGCCTGAGGGTCTGTGCTGTCATGTGCGGCTCGCCGTGGACGAAGCCAAGTCCGAGCGCATCGGCCACGGTGTCGACATCATGTACGAAGACCGGCCCGATGAGCTGTTGCAGGACATGGCGGCCAAGCATGTGCTGGTGGAGATCAACCTCACCAGCAACGACGTGATCTTAGGCGTCGTCGGCAAGGAGCACCCCTTCCCCACCTACCGCAAATTCGGCGTCCCGGTGGCGCTATCCACGGACGACGAAGGGGTCTCGCGCATCGACCTCACCCATGAATATGTCCGCACGGTCGAGACCTACGCTCTGACCTATGCCGACCTCAAGGAGCTGGTGCGCAACAGCCTCGAATATAGCTTCCTCGCCGGGGGAAGCCTTTGGGACAACGGCGGCGCCTATGCTCGCGTGGTCTCGGCGTGCGGGAGCGATATTCCCGGAGCGGACAAGCCGTCCCCGCCTTGCGCTTCCTTGCTCGCCGGGAGCGACAAGGCGAAGCAGCAATGGGAGCTCGAACGGCGTTTTCAGGCGTTCGAAGCGGGCCATTGACCGGCGAGGCGACGGAACCTCACCCGCCACGTCTTACTTGAGCCCAAATATTGGTCTTCTGAGAGGCATTGGCCGTTTCGTACGGGCGGATCGCGGCCGACACCTCAACATATTGGAGGCATCAGATGAAACGTGTGTCACTTCTCGCGGCGCTTGTGCTCGCCGCAGTCTCGTTGCCATCTCTGGCGCAGACGCCGAACGGGCCGGTGCAGGGCGCCGTGCAAGGCACGGTCAAGGGCACCGAAACGGTCGGCGAGGGCGTCGTCCAGGGCGCCGGACAGGCCGGCCAAGGTGTGGTGCAGGGAACCTCCACCGTTGCCAGAGGCGCGGGTCAAGCTACGGTCGGGGTGGCCAGGGGCACTGCCACGGTCGCCAAGAAGACCGGCAAGGGTGTCTGGTGCATGATGACGCTGGGTTACCGCTGCTAGACTCGCACAGGATTTTCCCGGCTTAGAGAGTCCCGCGTAGCAGGGTCTTCAGTTGTCTGTGAATCTGGAAGGGCTCACCGCGATTCCGTTGTCCCTGCTGAGGTCCCCGCGCGCCTGGTTGCGACCTGTGGCTCGGCTGACGCGAAGCTCGCTAGCCCGCGGCGGGGTTGTCGGTCTCATTTTCCTGTTGGGCCCAGTCTCCATTTCGGCTGGAAGCGAAATCCCAAGGGGGACCGTGACGATCGATCTATCGCGCGGTCCACTTGCTGAATTTCTCCCTGACGAGACTTTTGGTGCCGCTCTCGATGGCCACCAAAGAGGGGAGATCGCCCAGATCTACACCCCGGGGAACATTCGCAAGATGCAAGGGGCGGGCTTGCGCAAGATCACCTATCGCTTGCGGACAGAGCTCGGGGTTGAGGCCTGGCATTGGAGCGAGCGCGGGACCTGGAGCGACGACGCGCACCAGCAAGGCTATTGGACCTCAAGCGATAACCCCGACCAACGCGTGCTCAGCTCCCATGGCTATCGATTGCCTCGCCGAGGAAACACGGTCGACCAGGCGGACAATGACGGTTACTCGCGCCTCGCGGATGGTGACGATGCGACCTATTGGAAGAGCAATCCCTATCTCGATGAGCACTACACCAACGATGCGAACACCGAGCACCCACAATGGGTCGTCATCGATCTGGGTA
Source organism: Methyloceanibacter sp. (assembly GCA_016649675.1). GTDB lineage: Bacteria > Pseudomonadota > Alphaproteobacteria > Rhizobiales > Methyloligellaceae > Methyloceanibacter. The sequence continues at coordinate 1,588 of JAENXG010000144.1, read as the reverse complement.
AAGTCGAAGCCATAAACGCTGCGAGGATCGACTGGGCGCAGCCCTACGCCACGCATTTTGCCATTCAGTATTGGACGAGCCCTATCCAGGATTTTGAAATCACCGAGGAAGGCGAATGGCGCGGCTTTCCTGAAGGGCTCGTGTCCGACGGCAACGGCCAATCCATCACGCTTGGGCTCAGCGGCGACCCGGTCAACACGCGCTACGTCAGAATCCTGCTGCTTGAATCCTCCGGAACGGCGCCTCCGGGCTCAACCGATATTCGAGATTCTCTCGGCTTTGCCATCCGAGAGATCTCGCTCGGGATCATCGACGATACGGGCTCGTTCCACGATGCCATGAAGCATGCCCCGAGCAATGCGACCCAGACAGTGGTCTCCACCTCATCCACCGATCCCTGGCATCGTTCGATCGATCTCGACACCAATACGGAGCAGCCAGGCTTCGATCGCCTCTTCACCAGTGGCTTGACCCACGGCCTGTCCGTGCTGGTGCCGGTTGGCCTGCTCTACGACACGCCGGAAAATGCTGCCGCCGAAATCAGTTTCTTGCGCAAGCGAGGGTACCCCGTACAGCAGATCGAGATGGGAGAGGAGCCTGACGGCCAGCGCGTCTCGCCGGAGCACGAGGCAGCGCTTTATCTTCAATTCGCGACGGCCATTCATCGCGTTGACCCTACACTTGCCCTAGGCGGACCAAGTTTTCAGAACGGCATCGTCTATTCGGGGTTCGACGTCGATCCGTCGCAACCCTGGGTCACGCGATTCCTCGGATATCTGCGAAGCCGTGGGCGGCTTGACGACTTCAGCTTCCTCTCTTTCGAGTGGTACCCCTTCGATCATCTCTGTGAGCGCCGAAGCCAGCAGCTCCTCGAGCAGCCGCGGCTTATGGCCCAGGTCTTCCAAACCTTGCGGGAGCAAGGCGCACCAACCTCGATTCCCTGGATCATCAGCGAGTATGGCTATTCGGCGTTTGCCGGGCGCAGCCTGGTCGAATTGCCGAGCGCGCTTCTCAACGCCGATATCGTTGGGCAGTTTCTCACGCTGGGAGGAAAGACCGCCTACCTCTTCGGTTATGAGCCGAGCCGGCCGATCAGCGAAGGAAACCGGTGTGCGGGCTACGGCCAGATGATGCTGCTCGAGGCCGATGCCAAAGGACGGGCGCATTGGCGGATGCCAACGTTCTTCGCCGCCCATCTGCTGACCCATGAATGGGCTGAGCCGGTCAATCGGCCTCACACGCTCTACGCCGCTGAATCCGACATTCGGGACGCGAAAGGCCGGCAGATTGTAACCGCCTATGCGGTCAAGCGTCCCGACCAGACCTGGGCCATCCTGCTCGTGAACAAGGATCCCGTACATGCCCATAGAACGAGCATCGTGTTCCGGGACGCCCCGGTCGCGCCGGCATCGTTCCACGGGCCTGTGGAGGCGTTCCAATATTCTCGCGCGCAATATGAGTGGAAAGCCTCTGGACCGGACGGCCACCCGGCCCGAACGAAAGCGCCGCGCCGCTTCAGGCTAACGGGTACGAGTGAGGTAAACCTGCCACCATTTTCTCTGACCGTGGTGCGGGGATTTGGACCCCG
>JAENXG010000193.1 GCA_016649675.1 Methyloceanibacter sp. | reverse complement strand
CTTGTGGAAGGTCGTATAAAACGCCTTGCATGTGAGGATATTGTCTCAAAAGGCTGGCGAGCATTGACCCGTGGCCCCCTCCGACATCCGCCAATTTGCCAATCCCACTGAAATCGTAGGTGTCCAGGATCGCCGGCCCCGAAATGGCAGACGAGTCGGTCATTGCCCGATGGAATGTGTCTGCTTGATCGGGCCGTTCAGCTAACACTTGGAACATGTTTTTGCCGTAAGCCTTGGTCACACCATCGCCGCCGGTGCGTACACAATCAACAAAATGCTCATAGGCCCGCGTGGTCCATTCGTCCCCCCGCAGCATTGCCCTGTAGCGCGCCGAATTTTTCTGGTCGCTCCTAAGAAGCTCGCCGACAGGCGTCAAAGCGAATTTCCGACCGGCCTCTCTAAACACGCCGACACTGGCGAGCATTCGCATTACCCGATAAAGCGATGGGCCGTGCGCGTCTATGTTCTCCGCCAGTGTTTCGATGGAGATCGGCGTCGCACTCATATGGTCTGCAATCCCGAGGCGCGCCATCGCGGCGAGTGAATAGGTGATTTGTTTGCCGAACATTAATTGCATCAGGACAACGTCCGGACGCAGCGCGGTTGGAACTAGGTCGTCACCCATTGTATTTTGTTCTCTCGTCAGATCTAAAGCAGACGCCCTCAGGCTCAGGTGAGTTCATGCACACCGTGAAATACAGGCTCTTTGAGCCCAGGTTGGCACCACGTCGAACGAAGTTGGAGGTTCCCGGATGGGCAGGCAAGCGCGAACCGCGCAAGGATGGCTCGCGCGAATATGCCTGGCATTGCGTTCCGTTCTCCGAAAGTGCGCGCTACGGGATAGAGCTCTTTTACCCATTCGATAACGAGTTGCGGGTGAGCACGCACGAAGGGCGCTTGCTCCTCGATGGAGACTTCGGTCCCGATCCAGACACCGGTCTCCAGTGGCCACCCTTCAGAAATTTCGGGGACCAGTTCTATACCTATCAAATTCTCCTCGATCTGAAGGTCGAGGAGGGCTTAGCGATCAGGATCGAGCCTCATCCGCGGCTTTACACCGATCCGACCGACACTGTTCCGATAGCAGTGCCAGCATTGATGCGGAGGTGGTGGCCGATGATGAATTTTGCAGTTTTCAAATCGCCGGCGGAGGGGCGGACCCATATCTTCAGACCAGGCGAGCCCTTCGCGCAAATTATCGTCATCCCCGCTGACTCGGAGTTTGAGCTGGTTGAGATGGGTGAAGAGGAGGCCGCCGAGCGCGAATTGCAGTCGAGGCGAATTCACGAAAGCCGGGAGACGCTGTCCGCAGACACCAAATGGACTTCATCGACAAACACGGTGTTTGACGGCACCTATCGCCATTTGCTGAGCGCGGCGAAGGCAAAAAGCAAGAAGGACCGCTGACGGTGAGGCGGTCGTGGAACCGCTTTTCCAAACAAGTCTCGTAAGGACGGGCGCCGGGCCGATATCGCATCGACCCGGCTTACCACTGCCTAATAGTTGTTCTGATGTTGGTGGTGGTGATGATGATGGTGGTTATGCTTGTAATGATGATGATGCTGCTGCTGGTACCACCACCAGTAATCGTAATTGTGGTGGTGATGGTGGTGGTGATGATTATGATGATGGTGGTGGTGATCGTAAACGAGCTTCACATTCGGATTTTTGGTATTGCCCTGTCGACTGGCAGCAGCTGCGGCCGCGTCTGCAACCCTCAAAAGCGTGGCGGCATTTGGAATGGGATCAAGCAATTCTCCAAATGACCGCGCCCTCGGAAGGGGGGTCGCGCTGGTCGGCGCCGTGGTGGCTTGAGCAGTGCTCAGCGATAGCAGTCCCGAAATAACGCCAACCAAACCCACTATTTTTTTCTTGTCCATACACAGCTCCTGTTTCCTGGCGTGAACGGCGCTGAAGTGGCGACCGTAATCCTTCGAAAATGCAAACCCCCGGTCCTGCCGTTAGTTCCGCGGACATCGTACCGGCAAGAGCCTCGACGCGAATAGCAATCTAGCGCGTTCCGCTTACCCGCGCCATGCGGCATGGGATGCCCGCTCGGAGCGGCTGGCTTTTGTAGCCTATCACGGCCCTAGTCAGTGAGTTGCAAGAGCTGACTTCCGCATTTGGCACTTAGCAGACCTTCAATCATGGAGCGCTTGCGGTCTGCTCAAGAGCGCAAAGCGGACGTAACTAGATAGACGGTCAATGAGTGGAGATAGCTAGAGCGCGATAGACCGACGCCTTAGAAAGCCCAGTTCGCCGGATGATCTCAGGAACGGTCGTGCCAGCCTCCCGGAGCGTGCGAATTTCTTTGACGGTCTCGGGCAGGAGAAGAGACTTGCGTCCGAACCTCACCCCGCGTTCCTTCGCCTTGGCAATGCCATCCATCTGCCGCTCGCGGCGTATGTCATTCTCGAACTCTGCTATCAACGCCAGGATGCCCATGACGAGTTTGCCGGTCCGCGAGCTTGTATCGATGGATGGGTCATCGATCACCTTGAAGCTGACGCCCTTCTCGGCAAGCAAAGAGACGATGCGGTAGAGGTCGGAGGTCGAGCGCGCCAGACGGTGGATCTTGCTCACCAGGAGAGTGTCACCCTCTCGCAGGTACTCTAGGCATCGCTTCAGCTCGGGCCTCCCGGCGTCGACGCCAGAGCGCTTCTCCTTGAAGACCTTGTCGCAGCCCTTCAGCTTGTCGAGCTGCACGCCGAGGTCTTGGCCGGTGCTGCTAACTCTCGCGTAGCCAACGAGTGTCATAGCGGTTCTCTTTCTCTAAGAGATACTGAGAACCGCATTAAGAGACACGTTTTGAGACGCGTCAACCGTTAGTTTCAGAATGTGTACATTTTGATACTTAGGTCGGGACCCGGGAGAAGCCTCTCACGCCTCAATGTACCGCCGGGTGACTTCGGCGCGGACCGACGCCGACCAATCGAAGCCAAGGGCATCGAGGCGTGCTTTTCGTTCCGCTGACACGCGAGTCACGCAGTTTTGGTTGCTGCGCTGATAGCTAACCCATGCCCCCAATCGGTATCCATCTTCATCTTTGTAGTCTTTCAGGACCCTGCAGTGGCCAAACTCCCGGACAAACGCTTCTAGACGCTTGAAGCCGTCTTCCCATTGCGCTTCGAGCGGATTCCATATTAGGCCCAGCGCATCTAGCCGTGTTTTTCGGTCTATAGAGATGCAATCGTAGTTGCTGCGCTGAACTTGAAGCCATAACCCCAACCGATGTCCATCAGCAGCTACATACCTTCTGGGCACTTTGCAGTGCCCGTGCTCCCTGAAAAAGGCTTCGAGATGCTTGAAGCCCTCTTCCCATTGAGCGTGATCCGAGTCCCAGATGAAGCCAACGGCATCGAGGCGTGAACTTCGTTCTGCGGGAATGCTGTCTTGGCTTCTGCGCTGGGTGCTGACCCATTCCCCCAAGTGGTGCCCATCGGCAGTTACATACCTTTTGGGCACTCTGCAGTGCCCGTGTTCCCTAACAAACGCCTCCAGATGCTTGAAGCCCTCTTCCCATTGAGTGTCGGCGATATCCCAGTTGAAGCTAAGTGCATCGAGGCGCGTTTTTCGTTCGGCAAGCAGACGGTCTTGGCTTTGGCGCTGAATTTCGACCCATCGCCCCAAGGCATATCCATCGGCGCATACATACCTTTTTGGAACTGCGCAGTGCCCCTTCTCCTGCACAAAAGCCCCAAGGCGCTGGAAACCTTCTTCCCATAGAGCGGTATGCGGGTTCCAGATGAAACCCAGTGCATCGAGGCGTGATCTTCGTTCCGAGACCATACTGTATCGATGTTTGCGCTGATTATGGCACCACACCGACAATCGAGTTTCACCTGCAGCCGTACGCGGAACCTCGCAATGCCCATTCTCGTCCCGATATCGCTTCAATTCGCCATATCGCTCGTCCCAGGTGACGCCGAGCCGGTCAATGATCGCCGTGCTGACAGCATCGCGCAGCGCATCGAGGGAAACTTCTGGGCCAAGAACCTCGACCCTCTCTCGTAACCTGCTGTCGTCGAATCCGCCCCGGCGTCCTCTTTCCTCGCGCATCTCACGAATGATGTCCGCAAGCACCCCGTCCTGCTCCTGCATTGCCTGGAGCACATTCCATGTTTCTTCAAAGTCGGTCCGCTTTACCGCCTCTTCGAGGCTCTCGTTTTCATGAGTCTCAAGAAAGAGCGGCAGAAGGACGTAACCCCTTTCTTTACGGGGGGCCGTTCGCATGGCACGGCCAGCGGCTTGAACTATGTCCACCTTGCTCTTGCGCGAGGACAGGAACGCCACGACATCGACGGCGGGAACATCCACGCCTTCTGTCAGGCACCGGGCGTTCGACATGATCGCGCGGTGGGCCTCCCGAAACGCCCGCATCTCCTTTTCACGGCGGGCGGTGCGCATCCCACCATTGACGTGGTAGGCCTCAAAATCAGGCAGATGAGCCGTGATGGAACTCGCCGTGTCTCCGGTGAAGTCGCGTGCTGATGCCACGTTGCGATGAAACGAAAAGACCTTCTTGAGGTCGTGCTCTTCACAGGCCTTCTGTATGGCGATTTGGTTGGCGACCGTGCGGGCGCGTACCACGTCGCCTTCGACGATCACCTCTCCCTTACTTAAGAGATCGGCATTGATCATGTCGCTGGCGACGACAGAGATGATTACTTTGTAGCTGCAGATGATGCCCCGTCTCGCAGCTTCGGCGAACGAGAGGGTATGGACGACGGGCCCATAAATCGCGGGCACATCCATCGAATAGACGAGGGCCTTATCGCCCTCCTTATCCTTCTTCCGCACATCGTAGTGACGAGGCGTAGCCGTCAGGAAAACCCGCTTAGCGATCTGGACATGCCGGTCATCCAGGGCGAACCCAAACTT
>JAENXG010000434.1 GCA_016649675.1 Methyloceanibacter sp. | reverse complement strand
TCTCGGTGAGCAGCGTGCGCGTGAACACCGAGTTCGGATTGGAGTCGGTGTCGCTCAAGCGGTCGAGCGCCGACTGGCCTTGCCCCGCTGAGAACAGCACGAACATGCCTTCGGCCGGGTCCATGCGGGTGAGCCCCCGCGCCTGACCGATGCTGCGCCCGCCCTTGAGCGCGAAGGGATTGTCGCGGCAGGCATCGAGGATGAGGATCACCGTCCCAGCGCCCTTCTCCTGCAACCGGTCGGAGAGCCCGCTCGCGGCAAAGGAGGCGTCCTGGATCAAACCCTCTTCGCCGGGGCTCGCCACGGGCACGTCGACCGGGAGCAAATAGTTGGTGCCGTTGATGGCAAAGCCGTGGCCGGCGAAATAGATGAGCGCCGTGTCTCCCGCGCCGATCTTGCCCTCGAGCTCGACCAGGGCGCGGCTCATGGCGCGGCGTCCGACATCCTCGGCCTTGACCACCTCGAAGCCGAGCTTCGACAGCTCTGCCGCGATCGCATCGGCGTCGTTCACCGCCTTCATCAGCTTCGGCACGTTCTCATAGGCGTTGTTGCCGATGACGAGCGCGATCCGCTTCGCGGCTTGCGCCGGTGAGGCGGCAAGGACGAGTGCCGCCATGCTGACGGCGATGAGGCTGAAGCGTTTTCCGCGCATGCCGGGCGAACCAATAGCCACGCCAAGACCCTTTCTGTCCTTGGGATCGAAAACTAAGCGGTAGCCCGGCTTTCGGCAAGATGAGGGTCAGGTGACGAGCAGCCACAAGCCCATGAGGATCAGGGCTCCCGTCCAGAGGAGATCGAGATTGATCCAGCCGCGCCGCAAGAAATCGAGCCCGACCCACTCATAGACGACAAGCGCGACGACGCCGGTGACGACGAGCATGGCGAGGGTGTGCACGAGGACGGCAAGCGAGGCGATCCATAACGAGTCCGTTGCCGGCATGTGGTGGGCGTGCTCTCCCATCTGCTCGAGAGGCATCAAGACGGGGATCAGCATTATTCCCGCGCCGTGCGCCGTGGCCATGACGAACGACCAGGCGGCAAGACCGATGAGCCCGGTCCTGAGCCCGATATGGAGCCGGTGGCGATGCCCATAAAGGAGGTGATAGGCGCCCCACGCGATCAGCAGCACCCCTGACACGATGCGGAATGTCCGCTCGTCTATGGCAAGGCCGAGAATGACCACCGCATAGACCACGACGGCGATGGCCGCCGCATGGCCGAGCGCGATGGGCAGAAGGGAGACGAGCACCACGCTGCGGCTGTGCCGGTAGAGCCCAAGAGCCACGGCAAAGAGCCAGCCCATGGCCGGATTGAGCCCGTGGAAGGCGCCGAGCGCGACCAAGAGCAGCCACGGTGAGAGATTGGACATGCCGGATCCAAGTTGCTCGTGATGCCCGGCCAAGTGCCGGGCATCCACGAATTACCGCTCAGAGATCAAAGACGTGGATGGCCGGGACAAGCCCGGCCATGACGCGAACTGTTTCTCGATCGATGGGAACCTGATCTCCGTCGCGCGCTAAGGATAGCAGTAGGAATCCGAGGAGCAGTCGCCCCCCTCAAGCCGGACTTGATGCGGGCGGTGACTTTCCGGCCAGGACACGAAGAATCTTTGATCGAAGTCAATACCGCCTTCCGCGCCCACGTCGAGCTTCACCATCCAGCCGTCGATGCCTGCCGGATAGAATTGCGGATCGACCGCGCCATAGAGCGAGTTGGTGAAATAGACGCGTCGTCCGTCTCTGCTGATCTCGACCATTTGCGGGCCGCCGTTGAGCGGCCCGCTGGCGGCCGGGTGCGAGGCGCGCGAGACGATGCCGCCGATCCTGACTTTGCCGGTGAGCTTTGGGTTGAAGGGATCGCTCACGTCGTATTGGCGAAGATCGCCCGTGCCCCAGCAGGCGACATAGAGAAAGCGGTCGTCCATGGAGAGGTCGATATCGGAGACGAGCGGCGGTACCGCCTTGAAGCCCTTCAGCACCGCGGGCAGGAGATCGGGGTCGGCCGGCTCGGCCGGAATCTCGATGATCTTCTTGACGGCTCATTTGTCGCCGTCGCGATACCAGGTCCAGATTGACGCCGACAGGTCCTTGAGGCTGATCACGCAGTTGACAAAGCCATGGGCCTTGGTCGGATCGTGCGCAGGCCTGAGCTCGAACACGAGCTGGTAATCGGGGCCGAAATCGATCTCCTGCAGGTGCTTCCGTTTCTGCAGGTCCCAGAAATGCAGGCGCCGCCCATATTGCGCGCCGAGCAGAATCTCGGGCATCAACCCGTTCTCCACGGTGTTCGGCGTCCCCCACTCGCTCGTCACCAT
>JAENXG010000264.1 GCA_016649675.1 Methyloceanibacter sp. | reverse complement strand
TCCATCAGGCCGCGGGCGAGCATCAGCGGCGCGAAGAAGTTGATCTGGAATACGGCCTTCCAGTCTTCAACCCGCGTCTCGATGGTGCTGAGCCGTCTGCCCCCCTCCCCCTTCGGCGAGATCGCCGCATTGTTGACAAGCGCGTTCAGCCTGCCCCCTTGCGCGCGGAGGCGGTCCTTCATCTCAGCGATGGCGCGGATGGTGTCGTCGGTGTCGGCGAGATCGACCTGGATGTGGTCCTCCGGACCTGCCTCCCACGGGCAGTCCTCCGGGAAAGGTTGGCGCGAGCAAGAGATCACGCGCCAGCCGGCGGACGAGAAGCGTTTGATCGTCGCGTGCCCGATGCCGCGCGAGGCCCCGGTCAGGATCAGGATCCTGCGCTCCTCATTGGGAATTTGCGCCATTGTCTTACGCTACCTTGCTGCCCCATTCGACTTGCGAACATAGGCGCTGAGCAGGGTCACGGGTAGAGCCGGGTCTTGGTCCACGCGTCGTGCGGCGAAGCGCGCCGAAACACGATCCGGTCATGCAGCCGAAACGGGCCATTCCTCCAAAACTCGATTTCGAGCGGCTTGAGCCGATAGCCGCGCCAATAAGACGGGCGCGGCACCGCGCCGTCGCCGAAGGCTTGAGTGAGGCGCTCCACGTCTGCTTCGAGGACGGCACGGCTCGTAAGCGGGCGGGACTGAGCCGAGGCGCAAGCTCCAATGCGACTCTCCCGATGCCGCGTGGCGAAATAGGCGTCAGCTTCGGCATCGGTCGTGGGCTCGATCGGTCCGCGCACGCGGATCTGGCGCCCCAGGCTCTTCCAGTAAAAGAGGAGCGCCGCCTTGGGCACTGCCGCAAGCTCGAGCCCCTTGGCGCTCTCGCAATTCGTGTAGAAGACGAAGCCTTGGCTGTCGGCCCCTTTGAGGAGAATCATCCGCACATTGGGCAGGCCGTCAGCGTCCACAGTCGCAAGCGCCATGGCCTCGGGGTCGGCGGGCTCGGCTTCTTCCGCCTCCGCCATCCAGCTACGAAACAAAGGAAACGGGTCGCTTGCTTCGGTGAAGTCCGCGGCCTCAGGCGTGCTGGCGGTAAGTTGACGGTCGTCCATGGCTTAAAACCTCTCGCGTGCCCCTTGGGAATTATTTTTGGCGTTATCCCGGGGCGGAACGGGCGTTTACGTTTTCCTCACTCTGATAGGGCACGATTGGTCCCGTTGGTAGTGGCGCGGGTGGGTATGTGATTCCCGCGTCAGAGTTGGGGACGGTTGGTTATGCGTACGTTCCGTTGGAACGCTCCTATCATCATTGGGGCGGGCGCTCTCGCGTTTTCATTATTGTCGCCCGCCTCTCTTCCTCTCAAGGCCGAGGAGAGAGGAGCAGAAGCAGTGGTCGCCTCAAAGGGGCCGCAGCTTGACCTTGACGACCTCAAAGCGCGCCTCGATCGCAGCGACCGGCAGGCCGCAGTGCAAGCGCTGCAGCTCGCGCTCACCGAGCTCGGCGACGGCGTGACGCTTGTCTGGCAGCGCCCGGATCGCGGGCTCGTGGGCCGGATCAAGCCCGTGTCGGCGTTCCGCGACGACAAGGGCAGAGTGTGCCGCCACGTGGTCTACTCGCTCGCGCTCGGCAGCTATCAGCGGCAGATCGAGGGCGTCGCCTGCCGGCAGCCCGACGGCATCTGGTCGCTTGCAGGGTGACCTTCCGCGAGGACAGGCCTAAGCCCTGGGCATAACTGCCCCCAGTGTATCAAATTGACCAGAAAAGCGGCTCACCGCGTCGTACTGCCTAATTTGTGGGACGCGGCTTACGTGAGCTCCGTTTCCTCCCTAGAGACTGGGCCGCCTCGCGCGGCTCTCTTTTTGACTTGGGGGCAGCGGGATGTCTCATTTTGCACAGACTCGAAGCCGCACCCGGTGTTCGAATGGCCCCGGACCGGGGCGCGGCGGATACTGCCTGATGCTTTTCCCTCGCTTTCAGGGGGAGTGGCGAACTCTGGACACACCCAGGGCGAGCCGGGTCGGGCGAACTCTTCTCAGCAACAGCATAAGCGGGGGATAGAATTTCTAGCCCGACCCGCCGCGCGTGGCGCCGCACCCTCCCCTCCGAGGGATGAAGCACGCGGCACTGCCCCGCTATCGGCTGCCCGCGCGGATTGGCCTCAAGGCTTTGGCCGAATTGCCTTCCGGCCCCGCTCCGCCCCCATGTATAAAGCACGCAGTTTCGCGCGGGGAATTCGATGGCCGAAGCCGGCAGACTGATGGCAGGCAAGCGCGGGCTCGTGCTGGGCGTCGCCAATAATCGCTCCATCGCCTGGGGCATCACCAAGGCCGTGACCGATCAGGGTGCCGAGGTGGCGCTCACCTATCAGGGCGAGGCCATCAAGAAGCGGGTCGAGCCGCTGGCGAAAGAGATCGGCTCCAAGCTCGTGCTCCCTTGCGACGTCACCGACGAAGCGACCGTCGAAGCGGTGTTCGCTGCTTTGGCCAAGGAATGGGGCAGAATCGATTTCCTGGTCCATGCCGTCGCTTTCTCCGACAAGGAGCAGCTCGACGGGCGCTATGTGGACACCACGCAGGACAACTTCACCCAGACGCTGCTCATCTCCTGCTACTCCTTCACGGCGCTCGCCAAGCGCGCCGAGAAACTCATGCCGAACGGCGGCTCGCTGCTCACGCTCACTTATTACGGCGCCGAGAAGGTGATGCCCCATTATAATGTGATGGGGGTGGCCAAGGCCGCGCTGGAGGCGAGCGTCCGTTATCTCGCCGTCGATCTCGGCAAGGGCGCAATCCGCGTCAACGCCATCTCGGCCGGGCCGATCAAGACGCTTGCCGCCTCGGGCATCGCCGATTTCCGCTATATCCTGAAATGGAACGAGGTGAACGCGCCGCTCAGGCGCACGGTCTCCATCGAGGATGTTGGCGCAGGTGCACTTTATCTTTTGTCCGACCTTGGGCGGGGGGTGACCGGCGAGATACTGCATATCGATGCCGGCTACCACGTGGTCGGCATGAAGGCCGAGGACGCTCCGGATATTGGCCTGGCGAAGGACTAGCGCCCGAAAGAGTTCGTTGCGAAGTTGGCGGTATTCTCCCTGCGCTGGACGCCGCTTAGCCACGCTCCTAAAAGAACCCATGTCGCACAACACGTTCGGCCATCTGTTCCGCATCACCACCTGGGGCGAGAGCCATGGGCCAGCCATCGGCTGCGTGGTTGATGGCTGCCCGCCCGGCATTTCCATCACCGAGGCCGATATCCAGGCCCATCTCGACAAGCGGAAACCCGGCCAGTCGCGCTACACCACTCAACGCCAGGAGCCCGACCAGGTGCGTATCCTGTCGGGCGTGTTCGCCGGCGAGGACGGCGCACAAGTGACCACGGGCACGCCCATCGCGCTCGAGATCGCCAATATGGATGCGCGCTCCAAGGACTATGGGGAGATCAAGGACAAGTTCCGCCCCGGCCACGCCGACTACACCTATTTCATGAAATATGGCGTGCGCGACTGGCGCGGCTCGGGACGCGCCTCCGCCCGGGAGACGGCATGCCGCGTGGCGGCTGGCGCCATCGCCCGCAAGGTCGTTCCCGACCTGCGCGTGCGCGGCGCCTTGATCCAGGTCGGGCCGCACAAGATCGATCGCGCCAATTGGCGGTGGGACGAGGTCGAGCGCAATCCGTTCTTCTGCCCTGATCCCAAGGCGGTCGAGGTCTGGGCCAACTTTCTCGACGAGGTGCGCAAGCGCGGCTCGTCGACCGGCGCCATCATCGAAATCGTGGCTGACGGGGTGCCGGCCGGGCTTGGTGCGCCGGTCTACGGCAAGCTCGACCAGGATATC
>JAENXG010000509.1 GCA_016649675.1 Methyloceanibacter sp. | reverse complement strand
CATGGGCTCCCACGTCTTCGGGCTCGATCTTCTGCCCTTCCTGTCGGCGCAAGCGCAGCAATGGCTCAAGCTCGCCCTTGCCGCTCCGGCAGTGCTATGGTGCGGCTGGCCGTTTTTCGTGCGCGGGTTCGAGTCGGTGCGGTCGGGCTGGCTCAACATGTTCACCCTGATCGGGCTCGGCACTGGCGCCGCCTTTCTCTACAGCCTGATCGCTACGCTGGCGCCGGGGCTGTTCCCGGCGGCCATGCGCGACGCCCATGGACTGATCCCGGTCTATTACGAGGCTGCCGCCGTCATCGTGGCGCTCGTGCTGCTCGGCCAGGTGCTTGAGCTCCGGGCCCGGGAAAAGACCGGCGGCGCCATCCGCGCCCTGCTCGACCTTGCCCCCAAGACGGCGCTGCGTGTGCTGAAGGATGGGACGACCGAGACCGTGCCGCTCGCCTCGGTCAAGGCCGGCGACGTGTTGCGAGTCAGGCCCGGCGACAAGATCCCCATCGACGGTATCGTCATCGGGGGCCGAAGCGCCGTCGATGAGTCGCTGCTGACCGGCGAGCCCCTTCCGGTGGAGAAGGTTGACGGCGACCGCGTCACCGGCGGCACGCTGAATGGCACCGGCAGCTTCGACCTGCGCGTCGATCGCACTGGAGCGGAAACCACCCTTGCCCAGGTCGTGGCCATGGTCGCGGCGGCGCAGCGCTCCCGCGCGCCGATCCAGCGTCTCGCCGACACGGTGTCGGGCTATTTCGTGCCGGCCGTGATCGGCGTGGCCGTGCTCGCCTTCATCGTCTGGTATTTCTTTGGCCCCTCGCCGCAGCTCGCTTACGCGCTGGTCGCCGCCGTGAGCGTGCTTATCATCGCCTGTCCGTGCGCGCTTGGGCTCGCCACGCCGATCTCCATCATGGTCGCCACCGGGCGCGGTGCGCATGCCGGCGTGCTGGTGCGCAACGCCGCGGCGCTTGAGCGGCTCGCTTCGGTCGACACCATCGTCGTCGACAAGACCGGGACCTTGACCGAAGGCAAGCCCGCGCTGACCGGGCTTAAGACCGCACCGGGCTTCGAGCCCGACGTGGTGCTGAGACTGGCCGCCTCCTTGGAGGCCGGCAGCGAGCATCCCCTTGCCGCGGCGATTCTGCGCGGCGCCGAGCAGCGCGGCCTCAAGCCGGAGAAGGTCGAGGGCTTCGAGGCTGTCACCGGTCAGGGCGTCAAGGGACGCATCGGTGGGCGCGTGGCGGCGCTCGGCAATGCACGGCTCATGGACGGCTTCGGTATCGGCATGGCGCCGCTTGCCAAGGCCGCAGAGGCACGGCGCAAAGAGGGCGAGACGGTGATGTTCCTTGCCGTCGACGGCAAGCTTGCCGGTCTCGTTGCCGTGGCCGATCCCATAAAGCCGTCTGCCGCAGAGGCGATCGCCAAGCTCCACGCTTTGGGCCTCACCATCGTCATGGCGACGGGCGACAACGAGACCACGGCGAAGGCCGTGGCGGCGCGGCTCCAGATCGACACGGTCCATGCGGACTTAAGGCCGGAGCATAAGCTGATCCTCATCGAGGGGTTGCAGCGCAAGGGTCGCGTCGTGGCCATGGCCGGCGACGGGATCAACGACGCGCCGGCGCTGGCACGCGCCGATGTCGGCATCGCCATGGGCACCGGCGCCGACGTGGCCATGGAGAGCGCGGGGCTGACCCTGCTCAAGGGCGACCTCCGCGGCGTGGTGCGCGGCATCAAGCTTGCCCGCGCTACAATGGCCAACATCAAGCAGAACTTGTTCTTCGCCTTCGTCTATAACGCGCTCGGCGTACCGATCGCGGCGGGCGTCCTTTATCCCGTATTCGGCGTCCTACTTTCCCCGAT
>JAENXG010000404.1 GCA_016649675.1 Methyloceanibacter sp. | reverse complement strand
GCCGTACTCGGCGTGCCGCCAGGCTCCGTGACGCCGTTTGGCCTCATCAATCCGACGGCAAACCCGGTCATCGTCGTGGTCGATGCGGCGCTCATGGACTTTGCCGAGGTCAATTGCCATCCGCTCGAGAACAGCGCCACGGCGCGGCTCTCAACCCCGGATCTCATCGCCTTCATCAAGGCGTGCGGGCACGAGCCCCTCATCCTGCCGCTCGGCTGAACTCCGCCTCCCGACCGGTTGCCAAATGCCGCGTGGCGGCCCATCTTCCCTCGCGAATGGCGGACCGGAGCCTTGTCACTCCCAAAGCCTGGCCCTGTCGAGACTTGGCCGAGGCGAAACTTGGCTCTACGATCCCTACCGGACAAAGGAAGCATGAGCGTAGATACCCCAATCCTGAGCAAGGGCGGCGCTGACGCCGGCCTCATCAAGGACACCACCACCAAGGACTTCATGCGCGACGTCATCGAGGCCTCGCGCGAGGTGCCGGTGCTGGTCGATTTCTGGGCCCCGTGGTGCGGACCCTGCAAGCAGCTCACACCGATCCTGGAAAAGGCCGTGCGCGCAGCAAAGGGCGCGGTCAGGCTGGTCAAGCTCAATATCGACGATCACCCGCAGATCCCCGGCCAAATGGGCGTGCAATCGATCCCGGCGGTGTTCGCCTTCCAGGACGGCAAGCCCGTCGACGGCTTCATGGGGGCGCTGCATGAATCCCGCGTGGCGGACTTCATCGCGCGCCTGATCGGCGACACGGCCGGCGATACCGCCCTCGACCTCGAAACCGCAGAGGCAGCGCTTGCCGCCGGCGACCTCAACACCGCCGCGCAGATGTTCGGAGAAGTGCTGCAAAAAGACCGCGAGAACGCGCAGAGCCTGGCCGGTCTCGCCAAGTGCTACATCAAGACCGGCGACCTCGCCCGGGCCGAGCAGACCTTGGCGCTGGTGCCGCCGGCCAAGGCGGAGAGCGCGCCGGTGGCGAGCGCGCGGGCCGCACTCGAGCTTGCGCGCAAGGCACCGAGCCCTGGCGATATCGAGAGCTTGCGCGCGAAGCTCGCCGCCAATCCGCAAGACGCGCAAAGCCGCTTCGACCTCGCGCTGGCGCTGAATGCCAAGGGCGACCGCAACGGCGCGCTCGAAGAGCTGCTCGTGCTCGTCGCCAAGAATCGGAGCTGGGACGACGACGCGGCGCGGAAGCAGCTCCTGCAACTGTTCGATGCCTGGGGGGTTGCCGATCCTGCTACCATCGCAGGCCGCCACAGGCTCTCCTCACTCCTGTTCGCCTGACCGCCAAGGAGCGTATCTTTTGGGGCTGACCGACCGCTATCGCAATGCCACCGACCTGCCCAAGGTGCTGCCGCTGTTCCCCTTGCGTGGCGCCATTCTGCTGCCGCGCGCCTCGCTCACGCTGAACGTGTTCGAGCCGCGCTACCTTGCCCTCGTGGACCACGCTCTGGCCGGCAACCGCCTGATGGGTGTGGTGCAGCCGGCGCCCGAGGCTGGACCCGGCGAATCGCCCCCGGGAAAGAGCTTTCCCTTGCGGCGCGTGGGCTGCGCGGGCCGGATCTTCTCCTTCACGGAAAGCGACGACGGCAGGATCGCCGTCTCGCTCGCCGGCGTCGCGCGCTTCGTCGTGGTGCGCGATATCGACGGCGAGGAGCCGTTCCGGATGTGCCAGGTGGATTTCGCCCCCTATGAGGAAGACTTCGTCGGCGGCTGCGGCGAGGACGACGTCGACCGCCCGCGCCTCATCGCCACGCTCAGAAGCTATCTCCTCGCCAACAATCTCAACGCCGACTGGGAGCGCATCAACAGCGCGAGCAGCGAGCGGCTGGTGAATACGCTGTCGATCCTGAGCCCTTACGGCCCTGAGGAGAAGCAGGCGCTGCTCGAGGCGCCCGACTTGCGGGCGCGCGCCGAAGCGCTGGTGGCGCTCGCCGAGATGGAGCTTGCGGCAACTGACGACGGCTCCGGCACATCGCTGCAATGACGGACAGGGAGAACCATCGGTGACCAACGTGCCTGAGCGAAGCGGCGAACGGCGCCTGGATCCGAAGCTGCTCGAGATCCTGGTCTGTCCGCTGACCAAGACCTCGCTCGACTACGATGCCGAGCGCCAGGAGCTGATCAGCCGCGCCGCAGGCCTCGCCTACCCGGTCCGCGACGGCATTCCGATCATGTTGCCGGAGGAAGCGCGCAAGCTCGACGCGGGCTAGCTGCAAGATTGAGGTCAAAGCGTGATGAGTGCGGTGCCGAAGATCACGACGGCGACCTGAAACGCCAATGCCAGGCCCTGCAAGGTCAGGAGCCTCCGGGCGCCCAACACACGTGGCTCGACCTCGCGCCCGGCCTTGGCCTTCGACAGCAAGCCGAGCTCGAGCAGGGCCGCGTCGAGCTTGCCGAGATCGAGTGCATTCTGACTGTCGTCGCTGGCGAGCCGATGGAACAGCGCGGCATCGAAGCCCGTGCGGAGCGCAAGGTAGGTCTCG
>JAENXG010000543.1 GCA_016649675.1 Methyloceanibacter sp. | reverse complement strand
GCGATTGCCGCCTTTACCACCGTCTCGCATCCGGTCGAGGCCAAAAGCTGCGCGGTCGCGTCAGCCAAAGCGCGCGGCCTCGATGCATCCAAAGTTTCCGCAAGATCGCTGAAGCAGTTGAAGCACAAAGTCAGCCATTGGGCGCACAAGAACAAGCTGAAAGTGGTGAAGGAGGGACATGCCTCCACCGTCTGCAGCAAGAAGGGTGCGCTCACGGTTTGCACGAGCTCAGCCAAGGTCTGCGGCTAGCCGCCAATCCGATCAACGCTTGCGAAGGCGCGGGGTGACGCTATGGTAACCCCTGCCGGTCAGAATTCAGGGCGATTCGAAACTTTCCGCCTCCAGCCGAGTTAGCAGGTCCCATGTCCAAGCTTCCCGCCCTTCGCAAGTCTCTTCCTCTCGTAGCGTCCCTCGCCGGCGCTGTGTTGATGGTGTTCGCCGCGCAAAACGCAGGCGCGCAGCAGCGCTACAAAGGCGAAACTGCCGATCAAGGCCCCGGCACCTACTCCATGCAGGGCGGCCGTGGCGTCGGCGGCTATTCGCTGCGGCTCAGCGACGTGTGGGGGCCGGCCAAGATGCCTCCGGCGCCGAAGGACTTCGGGCCACATTTCGACTTCCCGCCCGAGCCGCTGAACGGCGCTCCCCTGCACGATCCTTATCCAAACTAACCACCACGTCACGCGATCCGCGGTCTTCCGCAAAGCCTAGATGGGTCTTGCACTTAGCCGGCTCGCGCCCCTAGACTGGACGCGTTTTGCGGGCAGATTGCGAACCCGGGTGGAGATTTTCCGCATACGCTCCTTGGGAAGCAGCGCGGTTTCTTTCCCCGTCTTCTAGACTTGCCTGATCAGCCGCACGCCGGTTGCGGGCGGACCATCTGGAAGGGGGAGGAGCTTCCCATGCGTCAGACCGGGACGGTCAAGTTCTTCAATCATTCGCGAGGGTTCGGCTTCATCACGCCGGACGATGGCGGCAAGGATGTGTTCCTGCATATCTCAGCGTTGCAGAAGTCGGGGCTTCCGGCGCTCGACGAGGGTGCGCGGGTATCCTTCGAAACCGAGCCAGACCGCCGGGGCAAAGGTCCGCAAGCCACCAACGTGCAACTCGGCGAATAGCTCTCCCCTACATTCGAACATTGTCCCCATCCGCTCCGGCAGCGGCGCGTTGAGCGCCGTAACCCGCGGCAGGATCGATCATTTGCGCATCCGGCTGAAAGGCCGCGCGGGCTTTTGCTGCGAGCCATGGCGATGAACGGATCGCAAGCCTCTGCCCGCGTGCTTGGCAGCGTGCTCGATCGCCTCGCCAAGGACGAGCCGGCGGCGCTCGAGCGGCTGTTCCGGCTGCTCGCCATCCCGAGCGTGTCGACCGACCCCGCGCATCACGAGGCCTGCATCGAAGCAGCGGAATGCTGTGCCCAAACCTTGAGCGAGATCGGGTTTGACGCCCGGGTCGAGCCCACCTTGGGCAAGCCAATGGTGGTCGGGCATTGGCGGGCGAAGGCGCGTGAGCGCGCATCGTTGCGCGTGCTGTTCTACGGCCATTACGACGTGCAGCCGCCCGACCCGCTCGAATTGTGGGAGACGCCGCCCTTTGAGCCGCGTCTCGTCGGCTCGAACGGCAATCGCCGCATCGTCGCGCGCGGGGTCGCCGACGACAAGG